>JBFKKF010000190.1:0-4864 GCA_041631355.1 Bacteriovoracaceae bacterium
AATATTCAAGGAAGTGAGTTTCTTAGATTAAGAGGATCTTTAATAGCTTCAATTAAAGTTTTATCCAATTCTGTTTCTTGACCAGATAATTTTAGAGTAATCTTTTTGTCATTATGGCGAGATAGATCTCTGACAAGTCTTTCAAATTGACCTAAAATACTACCAATTGGCTGCATTCTGGTGGACATCACTTCACTTTGTAACTCAGAAGTAATCGTATTAAGTTGTTGAGAAAGCTTACTAAAATTGTGATCCGAATTACTCGTTGCAAATTGAAGAATTTGATTACGATTTAAAACTAACTCTCCTACAATATTCATAATTCTATCTAAAATTTTAACATTAACCCTTACAAAAGAATCTGAAATATTTTTTCTAGGTTCATCATCTAGAGTGTCCACAAGGTTTTCAGCTGTAAGCTCATTATCTTCAGCTACATCTGACATAACAACCACTTCCTCACGAGGAGAATCACCAATTGGGCCTAAATCATGAACCTCAGCACCAATATCTTCAACTGCCTGTGGCGTTGAAGCAACAGGTTGAGCTTGCTCTTCCATTCCCAACTCATCTAATACCGTATCACTCATTTTTCCTGCATCAATTAACTCTTTTAGAGAATCTAGGGCCGCAGCACTTAGACCTGCGGTATCATCACTAGCAGCTTCAACAGGCTTGTCTGCAGCTGGTTGTTCAACCTCTTTTTCTTCTTCAACAGCTTGTTCAACCTGAACTTCCTCCTGCTCCTCAACATCCTTGGCCTGAGATTCAAGAACTCCCCCTGAAGCTAAAAGCTGTTCAAGTAGCCTTTTATTGTTTTCAATATCGATATCACCCTCTGAATCAATATCTTCAATATTTTTTAAAATCTTATAACAAATATCAAAAGTATTAAGTAGAGCATCTATGATATCTGCATTGATATTGAATTTACCTTCACGTAAATCATCTAAAAGATTTTCTGCACAATGAGTAATATCTTGTAAACTTTTATAGCCAAGAAAACTTGCAGATCCTTTCATGGTATGAATAGTTCGATACACTTTGTTTAAAAGCTCTTTATTTTGGGGGTCTTTTTCAATTCGAGTTAAATCTTCATTAATTGAAGATAGGTTTTCAAATGACTCGACTAAGAATTCGTTTTTCAATGCAGAACTATCCATAACTCTCCTAAAAAATGATTTAAAGCTATTTTATTAGATTTTTGGATTTTAAGAAACATTAAATGTTTAATTTTTTTGAAGTTTTAAAGATTTCCTTGAGATTTAGACTCAAGAACTCTAAAGTACTACTCAGAAGCTAGGACAATAAGCCTAAACAATGTATGTGAACTATTAAGATATTTTCTTTCAAACGGCGTGACAATCTTCTCCGGAGTATAACTATCAACTTCTAAACACTTTTTATGGTAAGTGCTTGCGGCAACGGAGAACTCATCAAGATAATTCTTCCAATTACTCCTCACTTCAATTTCACATGTAAAGCTCATTAGAAAAGCAAAGATAGGATTACCATGCCAGCGCTTTTTTATTCCATTTGCTTTGGGCCAAGGGTTTGGATAAAGAATGTAGATTTTTTTTACTCTAAACAATTCTTGAGTTGTATAAATTAATCTAATGATATCAATAACATCCTCTCTTAAAAGATACATATTCACAGGAGCATTTTTTTTATATTGATTATTTCTATTAATACGACTTGCCGACTTATCTATTCCGATGACAGCGCAACCAGGATTATCTATGGCGATATGATAAGTACTTTCTCCAACCCCACACCCAAGATCTAATATTACATCATCTAGAGATAATGGACCTAACCAAGAAAGAATATTTTTTAAATTATCATGTGCTCTTTGCGGAATAGGTCTTTTAAAACTTGTTATATTATAGCGCTTAATGATTTCTAATAAATCTTTATGCAATCCTTGTTGATTTGTATAAACCTTTTTCGACGGTCTTTCCAATGAATCCATACCTTTTATTTAATCAATCTATTCTGTTTAGAAACTTTAATTATAAATTTAGGGCTCAACTCCTGAATTACTTCTCCGAGTAGCTACATTGTACTTTAATCCCAAGAGATGTAAATTTTGAATCATACAAAGCCTAAAAAAAATACAGAAGCTTCTAGTAAGACTGTGGCAAATATCTCTGCCAAGCTAACTTTTTACGAGTTTTACTGCCCTCATTGTAACAGGCTAAATGTCTATGCGAATAGATATAAACAGGAGACGGTACTATGTTCAAGTACGGCCTGCAGAAAAATAATTATAATCGACAATTATAAAGATATTGCTTAAAAGATTTCTTGTTCAAAATGGTATAAAAGTTCACCATCTTTCATTCTAATATCCTGGATACTAAGTTTCTCCCCATAACTGTAAAAGTATTGATTTAGGCCTGTAATCGTCTCATCAGTCATGTGAACTCCTGAATGTGAAAAAGGGTGGGATTGTTTTTCAAGTAAAAAATCATAATCATTAATAAGACAGCGATAGCTAAAAGTATTTTTCTTATTATGAACTGAAACCTGGGGGGATAAAACTTCTAATGGTCCAAATTTTTTATGAATTAAAACTGCTCTATTATCCCACTGGGTGGCCCCTATTTGGTGCTTGATATTAAAAAGTTTCAAAGCGCTAAGCTTGGTGAGAAAGCCTAGTCCTTTTAAATCCTTTTCTAATACACCATTTAAAGAGGATAAATTATGGCCAAACCATGCTCCTTGACCTCCCTCCATCGGTAATGCCATATACAGACTAATAGGAAAATAATCCTGTTGAGATATTTGTAGTTTGTCTCGATCTTTTTTAGAAAGATTATTTCCACAAATTGCAAAACCAAAGGCAAAACCAGGCATAATACCACAGTCAAAAAACACCCAAGGAGGCATTCCCATTCCTTGTCCTCCAAATGCCATCGCATCAAGCTTTAGTACCTTCTTTGCAAAATTTGCAGTATTTGGATTCAATGAATTAAAAAGTAAATTCTCATCCAAAGGAAAGCCCCACAAAGAAGAATCACTAAATTTTTCTTTCGCTCGATAGCAAATTATATATGGCTTAAGTGTAGAAAGTATTTCATAATAATGAGGCAACATTATCACATTTTAGGACCAAATAGAGAATTTGTCGAAGAGGAATGCAATGCAAGAAAAGAACTTATTTACACCACTAGATTTAGGTTTCACTCAAATTAAAAATCGAGTTCTTATGGGATCCATGCATACTGGTCTTGAAGAAGAAAAAATGGGATTTGATCGCTTAGCAAGGTTTTATGCTGAACGGGCCAAAGGTGGCGTGGGTCTTATTGTTACAGGTGGAATTGCCCCAAACTTTGTAGGTCGGGCCCATCCATTTGCTTGTCAGTTGAGCTTTCCTTGGCAAATTAAAAAACATAGAAAAGTAACCAAGGCCGTCCATGATAATGGTGCTAAGATATGTATGCAAATCTTGCACACTGGCCGTTACGCCTATCATCCCTTGGCCGTATCCGCATCCAAGACAAAATCTCCCATATCTCCTTTTAAAGCGAGAAAGTTAACTAAACTAGGGATTAAAAAAAATATATTCGACTTTGCCAATTGCGCAAGGTTGGCCCAAAAAGCTGGCTACGATGGAATCGAAATTATGGGCAGTGAAGGTTATTTTATTAACCAATTTCTTGCACCAAGAACAAATAAAAGAACTGATGAGTATGGTGGGCCCCTTGAAAATAGAATGAAAATTGCCCTTGAAATCATTAAGGCCACCAGAAAAAAGGTTGGTAAAAATTTTATTATCATCTTCAGGGTCTCTATGCTTGACTTAGTCGAAGGTGGCTCAACTTTTGATGAAGTCATCACCTTTGCTAAAGAGGTGGAGAAAGCTGGTGTGGATATTATTAATACTGGGATCGGATGGCATGAGGCCAGGGTACCTACTATTGCAACCATGGTCCCTAGAAATGCCTTTACTTGGATTTCTCAAAGAATAAGAAAAGAGCTAAATGTTCCAATCATCACTACCAATAGAATTAATAATGCTGAGGACGGACATAAAATCATTCAAGATGAAATAGCAGACATGATCTCTATGGCGAGGCCTTTTCTTGCTGATGCAGAAATTGTCAATAAAGCAAAAGATGGTAAAAGCGATGAGATCAATACCTGTATTGCTTGTAATCAAGCCTGCCTCGACCATGTGTTTGCTAATAAGCTGACATCATGTTTAGTTAACCCAAAGGCCTGTCATGAAACCCAATTTGATGATCGTCCTAAGGAGCTCAAAAAACTAGCAGTTATTGGCGCTGGCCCGGCGGGACTGGCATTTGCAATTGAAGCAGCAAAACTTGGTCACCAAGTCACAGTTTTCGAAAAAAGTTCTGTTATTGGCGGGCAATTTAATATTGCCAAAGAGATACCAGGAAAAGAAGAGTTCCATGAAACAATACGCTATTTTAAAAAGCAAATTGAACTCAATAAAGTTGACCTAAAACTAAACACTGAAGTCACCATTGATAGTTTAAAAAGTACTGACTTCGATGAATTTATCTTTTCTACTGGAGTTTCACCAAGAATTCCAAGTATTCCTGGTATTGAACACAGTAAAGTCATAAGCTACCCCGACTTACTCCTAGGAAGAAAAACTGCAGGAAAAAAAGTTGCCGTTATTGGTGCCGGAGGTATCGGCTTTGATACTGCAGAGTTTTTGGCCCATAATCCAGATCATAAAAGTAGTAGTCTAGATAAAGAACAATTTTATGCGGAATGGGGAATAGATACAGAATATAAAAACAGAGGGGCCATTACCCAAAAACAAACGACTCCTTCTTATCGAGAAATATACCTACTACAAAGAAAAACCACTAAACCTGGAGCCGGA
>JBFKKF010000191.1:0-4862 GCA_041631355.1 Bacteriovoracaceae bacterium
ACTCAAAGGGCCCTGGATGGATCAGAGTTCATTGATTTTGCTGGAAAGCATGCTGGCGTTATGGCAATGAGTAAACAAAATATAAATCCGTATAAAATTGGAATTGAGTTATTTCGCGATTTAGAGTTTCGATGGAATACGGGCCGATTTGGTAAAGAGTTTAATGAATGTACAGATATGAATGCTAAGGAAAATTGGGATACCAAGGCCATGCAGGGACGCGAGAAGATTTTTCAAGTTCGTAAGTCTCACAATGATATCACTTTCATTCATGAGTTTTTAACTCCTGAATTTTGTAATCGCCAAAAGTTATTTACTTATAAGTATAATCCAAGAACTCAAAGAATGGAGATTGATACCAGAGATTTTGAGGCCATAAAACAAAAACTTCTCTCTCAACTTGCTAATTTTGGATCTCCAATAATCGAGGTTGAGGATGCAAATTATAAAAATAGAAAAGAGCTACTATTAAAGCATGTTCACTATGGTGTTGATTTAGATATGCAATTTGCCACAGAGACGATGAGAAACCTTTTTGCCGTTTGGAGAAGACCTGTGAGTCTTACAACAAAATATGAAGAAAAATCAGTGATATTCGAATACGATGGCAAAGAGTTTAAAGTTAATCAATAAACTTTTCTAATTATAAATGCCAGAGCAGACAATAAGCTAAATCCTAAAAACCAGTTTATAAAAAACTTAAATGATTTTTTATTGGTTTTATGGGCATTAAATGAAAGGCTTCCGCAATTTCCAATTAAGGATAAACCTGCAAGATCAAACTCTGAATCATGGGGATATAGGTAGGTTACGCCATCAATATCATCTTGTCCCAGCCATTTTTGATATTTTCCACCCGCACTATAATACATTAAACTAAATTCATATTTTGAATGTCCTAGTCCAAATGCGTGACCTAGTTCGTGGGCGATGACTGCCTCAATATAGCTTTGTGATTTTCCAATTAATGGACTGGAGCTATGAATATTGAGGATCAATATTGCTTTACAAGTATCTCCACTACATGACATGACTGCAGAGCCTAAGGTCGAACCATTATCAAAATCTTGTGCCGAATCGTTACATCCGGCGAGGATAGTATTATTGGTGGTCTTTGCAAGCCCCGTCTCATGGGTGTCACTAGATAAATCAATACTTGAATCAATTCCCTTAACATTAAGGTATAAAGCCGAGGTTGGTGTTGCATTCCAATAGTCTTCGACAGCATTTTTAATCATGTCTACATATTTATTAGTCGTAAACCCACCTGCAGAGCAATCATTAGCTCCTACATAAACATCAATCTCATCTCGATCAAAACCTTTTCCTGTATTTGGATTAAGAGAGAAGGCATATACATTTGAGGCCAAAAGAATAGACAAAATAATGATTTTTTTCATAATTAAAACCTATAAAAGTTCAAGGTAAGTAGGTAGTTATATGCTTTGTTTTCTAATTTTTGAAAGCTCATAACCTGCAAGTCAAACCTTACACTCATTTGTTTAGTTCCAAAAAAACCCTCGCCACCAATATTTAGGGTCGTATAATAACTGGTTACTGTTTTATTAGGTGATGGAAAACTTAGAGACCCAGAACCATTTCTGAGATTTTCGCTGCCACCTTTTCCCACCAAACGGTACCAATTATTGGTAATTCCATAGCGAAGTAAAAACATATCTGAGATAATATAACTGAAATTATAGTGGAGAAATATTTGTTCTCGTCTCAAGTTCTCAGGGTTGTTTAGGAAGTATGCATATCCAAGTTCGGGTAGGAAGTGAGTGTTTCCCGCTAAATGAAACTGCCCGCCATACCCAATATAGGGATTTATCTCAAAAACTTTAGTCTTTCCACTCGTGTTAATTTGCGCTCTGGAAAAATAGGGGACATAGCTTCCAGCACTTACCATTGCTGCATGCACATTAAAACTAAAAAATATCATCACAATAATTAAAGACTTCATTCGTATTTATACTTTCCCTTGGATTGCTCTTTTGTAAGTAGCTTTTTATACAAGCTTGCTATTTTTTTGGTGGCAGAGCCGCTCTCTTTGTGTTTAGTGTAGATCGTATCATTAATTCTTCCCACAGGCATGATTCCTCTAGTAGAGGAGGTAATAAAGACTTCGTCTGCCTCTAGTAATTGAGAAGGCTTTATGATCGTTTCTTCAAAATTAATATTTTCTTTTTGGCATATCTCAATGACTTTTTGTCTTGTAATCCCTTGCAATAATCCACTGGTGATTGCTGGGGTTAAGACCTTATTCTCTTTACTCATCCATAAATTAAAAGTTGTTCCTTCAGTAATTTCATTTCTACTATTAACAAGAAGAGCATCATCGGCACCTTGTTTCTTAGCTTCATGCATGGCCATTACATTATTAAGATAGTTTCCAGACTTCGCCTCTGGGTTAACTGAACGCTTATCTGTTTTTAAGACTTTTGATATGAATAAGTGAACACCTTGATCATAAAGATTTGAGGGGTAAACTGGTTTGTTATCAATAATATAGACATAATTGTTACCTACAGACTGGCCTGGATCAAGAGTTAGGGCACCAACGCCTCTAGTAACAACGAGTCTCATATAAGCATCTTTAATCTTGGACTCACTGGCCGTTCTTAAAATTTGTGCAACAATTTGCTCTTTAGTCCAACTAAATTGTAAATCGAGTAAATAAGCTGAGTGGTAGAGTCTTTCAATATGCTCATCTAAGAAGATAAAACTTCCGTTTTCAGAGTAAAAGACTTCATAAATGGAATCCCCGTATAGAAAACCTCGGTCAAAAACTGAGATCTTAGCATCTGTTGAATTTGAGATGACCCCATTGACATTAACTAAGGCGGCAGGATAATGAATGTGATTATTTAGCTTCGCTTCCACCTATAAATATTAGCAATATAAAATGAGGTTTCCAAGAGTTTTACTTTAGACTAATTAGCTCAATTAAATCATTGTCTAATTGTTCAATTTTCTTGGGATCAACTATTACTTTTTCCTTAATAGGATTGGAGATAATTTCCTTAGTGAGTTTATTTACTAAACTAACTCCCGAGTGAATTGGTGCGTTATTGTCTTTGTTGGATAATATGCCTTCCCACTGACTAATACTGCTAAGAAACCAACAATAGAAACCATTTTTGGCCATGCAATTTTGTGAACTATATAGTGGTATTTTATTGAATTTTTCGTTTTTCATTAAGTTAAGCACCATAAGTTGTGAGACTTCTATAGGGCTTCCTTTGTGTGATTTATATTCTATTTTTTGTAGCAGCTTGTAAGCACTTTCATATTCTTTACTCATAGAAAGAAATGCAGCGAATAACGTTAAATTTTCTATCTCGTTGTCTTTAGTCGTCTCAATTTTTTGGACAAACTCAATTCCATCCCCCGGTTGTTTAAGCTTCCATGCAAGTGGAAGTAGACGTTCAAGAGCATTATAGGAATTATTTTTTTGCTTAAGGGCCACTTTGTATTGTGCATATGCCAATTCATATTTTCGTTGGAACAGGTATATTTGGGCCTTAAAAATTTCGGCGGTCGGGGTACTCAGATTATTTAAAAATTGATAAGCCTTGTAGATATTACCATTTCTGAAATAGTTGAGTCCTATAAGCTCCCTATAGGTCTCTTGTTCGAGTATATCCTTACTGAAGTACTTAAATCTTGGAATAATTTTATTGGATTGATTTAGGTAAAGGGCCAACTTTAGATATAACGAAAGATAAACCTTAGGTAAGGAGTCAATTGGATTTCGACTAAATTGCTTTTCAATGAAATTTTTATCTTTACTAAGTTTTAGATTAGTAAGTACATCGATCCAGGCCATACTATTTTTACTATATTTGTTTCCTGCTGACTTACACTTTTCCCAGTCAGCTTTGGCAGTATCTAATCGATCGAGGATAAGCGCTGACATGACTTTCATCAAACATACATGAGATTGTTTAGTAAAGTCTTTGAGTTCAGGATAGTTAAGTAGTTTTATGACATTTTTGTAATTACCTAGAAGAAATTCAATGGAGGCAAGATAGCGAAGTTGTATATCTTTTGAAAAACCTTCTGTTATCTCTGCTTCTCTAAGTAAGGTTTTAGCATAATTGAGGTTTCCATTTATGATATAAAACTTTACTTTTTGTAGAAAATTCATTTTTTGTTTATTTCTGAACGCTGTTTTTTCAATGGTATTATATGCCGCCTGGAGGCGATCAAGAGGGAGGGAGTAGTCCTTAGCTCTACTTTCATTGGCCCATAATTGACTATGAACTAGGAAAATAATCACAACAAGTATTTTCATATTTAATTTATCGCTAGATATGAACGATAAACTTAGTAAATAGGATTAATTTTATGAAGCTGGTCATTTATTTCCTTCTCATACTTAGCACTAGTGCCTATGGGCTTGTACCATTAGAGGGAATACTGTATGGAAACGTTAGGGATATCCCACAATATGACCCGTTTAGTGGCATGTTTAGTTTCAACTATACATTAGAAACCCCTAAAGAAACCCATAGAGAAAAATTTAACTACCTTCAGGCCCTTACTATGCAGGGTATGGAGTTAAAAAATAAATGTGAAAAAACCGGACGAGTACGCTATACCAATCAGTGGAAAAAACTCCAGGCGGTTAAGTCGGTAACGGCAACCCTTCAGTATATAGGTATTGATGTTACTACGAGAGCGATAGCAAGTTATGCTAGAAAATCTGAGTTAAAGCAAACGGAATATATGAATTTGGTGACAAATATTATTACAAATTATTGCTCTGATAATATCTCCGTATATTCAAAAAAACTAATAAAGGATTAAGTGATGGCCGATTATGAAAATGGTATAATTTTAATTGTTGATGATGAACC
>JBFKKF010000192.1:0-4833 GCA_041631355.1 Bacteriovoracaceae bacterium
AATCCTCTCATAATACGATTTCAGAAATAGACTTTATAAATTTATTACTTGATAGAACTGAGAGTTTTTTACTATTAGATATTAATAATATTTATGTAAATTCAATTAATTTAAATTTTGATGCAAATGAATTCCTTGATTCGATAAATCTATCAAAAGTGCTTCAAATTCACCTGGCGGGGCATGAAAAAAGAGGAGACTTTCTCATTGATACTCATGGAGCTGAAATTCCCGATGGGGTTTGGGATCTTTATGAGCATTTTATTAAACTAATGAATAAAGAAGTTTCAGTGCTTATTGAATGGGATAATTCAGTTCCTAGTTTTGAGAAATTAATGTCCGAGGCACAAAAAGCTAAGGTCATTGCTAAGGGGGCCTTAGGTGGATAATAGAAAATATCAAAATAGCTGGTTTGATGTATTAAGTGTGGGGCACCAAATTGGCCCAAGCGATATTGCTAGGATCGGTCTTCCAGAGAATGTGCTTAAAATGTATCAGCAATTTGTGTTTTACCACTTTAAAAATGCCCTACAGAAAATGTTTCCCCGCTATAGTGATTATGTAGATCCTGACTGGGAAAAGCTATATCAAGAATACTTTAAATTATATCCTAGTACGGAGTATGATTTAAATTTTTTGACTTATCAATTTCCTGAGTTTCTAGTGAATAGGGGGATGGATTGGCAAGCTGAGTTATGTCTTTATGAAGTTTTAGAATTTCAAGTTTACATAGCAAAGACCGGGGATTCAAAAAATAATGAAGATGTTTTAAGGCTTAATCCTACTTTAAAAGTTCAGCAATTCAGTTATCATATTGCTTATTTTGTTAAGACTTGTGATGAGTTGGAGGCTAAAGGTGAGAATATTAGGAATTTGGAAATTAAGCCCGGAACAAATATTTTGGCCATTGCTAGAGATGAGAAGTCAAATCTATGTGTTTTTAGTCAGCTAGATAAATACTCCCTGGCCATGATTGAGATTATTAAACAAATCCCAATTACTAAGTCTGAAGCATTATCTGAATTACAACAGGGTATCTTGCAATTAACCGGTGAAAAGCTAGATGAAAGTGAGATAGAAAAATACTTACTTTTTCTTACAATGCAACAAGTTGTAGCCTTAAGTATCTAATATTAAATAAATTCTCGGTATGTAATTGTGTTAAACTCATTACTGGATGAGCTCTTAGCTGTTAACAGTTCAGAATGAATAAAATCACACTAGCACTTTTTCTTACGGTCTTTATATCTAACAGCTTTGGACAGGTAGTAAAATTTTACTCGGATAAGTACCGAGTTTATACTCACGAATTTAATTTAGAGCTTTTATATCTTAACGAATCGAAATGGACTCCGAGGATCATCCAAGAGCACTTAGAAGAAGCAGCAGCTGTTTACGCCCAATGTGGTGTGAAGTTAAATACAAAACAACCCCAGGCCATTGCTGGTAACCCTGAAGTTTGGTTTGATCTAGAGGGCTACAGTGATGACGAGGATGAGATTCCTGAAGGAAGCACTTTGCATTACAGCGCTAAATATCCGGCCAAAGAAGCTATTAGGGTTTTCTTTATTCATAGCTTTGATCCTGTTTATGCCAAAATCTCTGCAACGGCAGTTCCACCACTTCGAGTTACCCAAGCGGATCAGAAAGTGGCACTCAACTCTATATGGATTACGAATCAAATTGAATACGATAGAGGATTTGGCCCTGAGGAAGGAGGCTATCCAGCAGGCTATAATGTTTTGGCCCATGAGCTAGGTCACGTTTTAATGAACACAAATCATGTTAACGACTACTCTGTTCATAACTTAATGCATGAATCAATGTATAGTTTAAATAGCGATCTAACACTTGAGCAGTGTGAGAAAATAAAAACATCAAAATTGGTTAGGCCAATAGATACGTCATCGGCCAAAACCTGTCCTGAAATAAAATCAAGTTTAAGAAGTATGATCGTGTTCAAGTTTGGCAGTAATGAAAGTTGTGAGAAGGCAGGTTCAATTATCAATCTACTTGAACGAGTTCAAGATCAAGTAAGTGATCTTAGTCCTGTATCTGGAGTTGATTTTTACTTTGATGAAACAGGTAATTTGATTCAATACCAAGATAGAAATATCTTGGAAGGAGCCCTTTTATCCAGCTACGATCCATATGGACGTGAGCTTCTGAGTGATGAGCAAACTGATATATTGTGGATACACGAGCTTGGACACGCTATCTTTAATGCACAATTTGAACTGGACTGGAAATGGTATGCAGAAAAAATGCGACTTTTTAAGGCCTGGGGTGAAGTTATTAGAGAGAGTTATAATCCAAATGCTAACGATGAAGAAATTTCTAATTTAGTGATGGAACGTATAAATGCTGTAAAAAATTATGAAAATCTTAATGTCTATGAAGAGGTGATAGCTCCTTACCACGAATTATTTGCAGATCTTGTGGCCGTCATTTACACCCAAAATCCTAAAGCATTAAGTGAAGCTTTACTTCCACCAAGTGTTGAAACCGCAAGGGGCTTATCAGAACTTGAATGGCAGGCCATAAATGAAAGGGACTTTACAATTAAGCATGATATTAAGGTATGGAGTGAAACGGATCCACATGCCTTATTAGCACCGTCACGATATTTTATTTGGAGTGAAATTAACAAGGCAATTGAGAAGGGAAGAACTAAAAAAGAGATCTTAAGATCGAGTTATAAGCACATATCAGAAGAAATCTTATCAAGAGTAGAGTTATTAGCAGGGGGAGAGCTCTCCGTAAGCCAAATTAATCAAAGTCTCATAAAACGATTTAAGCTTTACTGATTTGTTTTTTACGATCTTGATAATCTTTTTTATTAAGTAATTGTCCCGTGTTAACCCCGTAGTTTTCTAAGTGATCCATTTGATTAAAAGCTTCTTGGGAGGAGAGTTTTTCAGATATAAGGTCAAGGTAGACAGTAAGCTTCTTTAATAGATCTTCTCTGGATTCTTGCAAGGCTTCAAACCTAAAATTTGAAACACCAATCTCTTTCCAGTGAGGTATTAACGTGGCAGCACTTTGAGGTATGGCCTTAAACATTGTATTTCGACACTCTTGATCTGCTTTTATCTCGTGTTTGTTTCCATACATGTCTTCTAAATGAACAAGATGTTTCTCACATGGTTTTCCACAGTCTCTAAAAGAATTACCTTGGCTTAGAAATGCAGCAAAAACACAATGCTCCATATGAAATTCAGGCATATACTGATGAATGGTTATTTCAGCTTTTGAGGTATCGATATATTGTAATAGATTATTAACTTGCTTGGCATTCATATCATAAGAGAGGCAAATCGATTCAAGTCCCTTATTTATTAGATAGTCAAAACTTATGGAGTTGGTGATATTTAAGCTAAAGTCTCCAAATAGTTTAAAACTTGATTTTTGAAAATAATTAAGGGCACCTAGGTTTCGAATTAAAATACCATCAGGTTTTGCCCGCTCAATAAGTCTAAAATTATGATATTCTTTTGGCTTTAATATCCTTGTCGTTGCAATGACACTGAAGAGACCAAGTTCTTTTAGAATTTTAATGGCCGGAATAAAGTTTTTTCCAAATTCAAAGTCAATAATGACCATAGAGATGAAGTCTTTATAAGAGTCGGTTTTTAAAAGCAGTTTTTCTAGGGTTAATACGTGCTCAATTGTCCGTAAGAGTATAGATAATTTAGCCTTATGTTTTTTCGGTTGGCATTGCTGTGGAAGATTAACACTACCGATAGTTAATGGAGATGTTTTGACTCTTACTTGATTGAGCCTTTCTACCATCAGTTGTTTTAGCCTCTTTATCTCTTTGTTATGAAGAAATAGACCCTCTTCTAGATCAGCTTTAAAGCTAGTTAATTGATAGGCAGAATGGGATAGTCCGGCCAGTCCATTTTGTAGGTGTTCACAAGTTAAAGGCTTTGAGTTGGCCACTATTAACTTTGAGTCAGAGCAAATCTTGATTTCATTTTGTCCATCATTTACACTTAAAATTAGTTTCTGATTTTCTTTTGCTATAACTTCAATTGAGAGAGGGATACGCTTAAGCTTCTCTTTTTGGGTGTAGCTTTTATTTAATTCTTTATATAGTTTGTCTCTAGCACTAAGATAGACTTTTTGCTGTGGGCGAATTAGTTTGAGGTTAAGCTCTCTTCCAAATTTAAGTTTATGACCATTGAGGGACTTCCTAACTTCGTGGACTTTTCCCCCCACCTGAGAGTGTTGGTCAGCAAAGTAAAACCCGTCTCCAGGAAATAATTCTGTAGTTGTTTTTATGTGGACTTCTTGCCTTGTCACAGCTTCAACTGTCCCGATGAGGGCCCCTCGTTTATTACTAAAAGTCGCGTCCACTAAGTTTTGATGAGAAACACCGTGAAGCCAACCGGAATAGAATCCTCTTGAGTAGGTTACGGCCATCTGCTCAATGGCAGAGTCAAATTGCATCTGTTGGTCATCGATGGCCTGACGATAATTGCTGGCCACACAACTAACATACTCAGGCCCTTTCAGTCGTCCTTCTACTTTAAAGGAATCAACTCCAAGCTCTACTAATTTGGGAATTTCTTTTATGCCACATAGGTCCTGAGGAGAAACAAGATACTTTTTATCCACTAGGTTCTTTTTTGTTCCATCTACAAATAATTGATAGTCAAAGCGACATGACTGGGCACATTGACCTCGGTTAGCTGATCTTCCACCCAGCGCTTCGGAGGTAAAGCATTGCCCAGAATAGGCAACACATAGGGCCCCATGGACAAAAACTTCAAGCTCCTTATTAGTATTGGTCTTTATTAAAGCAATCTCATCTAGAGAGTTCTCTCGACC
>JBFKKF010000193.1:0-4828 GCA_041631355.1 Bacteriovoracaceae bacterium
AAAACAATGAAGTTTAAAACAAAGAAGAACTCGAAATAGCCTTTAGGTGTCAACCAAATATAATTCAGGAAGAATGGAAGTATGTATAGAAAAAGTCTACGTTTTTTTTCTTGATGCCAGGTTCGAATAATTTTACTTCGCATTAGTATCTTTTTCCTAAATGCAAAGATTATCCCCCCACCAAATAGAAATATATACTTAAATATAAATTCAATTAAAGAAAATGTATTCATTTCATCCGAAACTTTCTTTAGCGGAAACAAAAGATTACGAACTAAAAAAAAAGGGGTTTTACTCATCGCCATAAAAGATCTTTTAGGCATTGTGTGATGGTAGTGTGGCTTTATTAATTGTAACTCTTCAAGCTTAAACCCTGAATTTTCAACCCATTTTTCTAGACCAGGGGCTTTAATATTTTCAAGGTACTCATAATTTTGATTTTCTGAAATAAACTCTGCGAGTTTTTGATCACCTGATCTAATAATTAAATATCCGACTGCACAAGCAACCCCTCTATGATCTATAAAGTATGGCCGCCTTTGATCCTTATGATAGATATTTTGAGGAAAGTCCCCTTTTTCGATATATTCCTTTAAATAGTCCAAATACTTGCTCCTATTAGCTTTCTGGGTACTATTAAGTCCTTCCACTTTTCTTACGCTCAAAAGTTCATGCACCAGTGTTAAGTGCCCCTTTACCCGGCTCTCTTCCGCTGTCATCTTTGTTCCAGAGCTAGCGCTTACGTAGTGAATATTAAGGGTCAAAAAACAACATAAAATCATCAATATTTTCATATTAAGATTATAATTTAGATTAAACCTAGAAAAATGATGTTATTTATTCAATCAAATATTTTGATAACTTAGAATGCTTTACTCGAAATTGAGAACAAAATATATGTCACAAATTATTGCCTATTTGGCCATACACTATTTGGCCATACCGATACTCTACTTAAACCTCTGTAAAAAATAGATACTCTCACAACTTTGAGAAATATTATGATTTTTAATTAAACTCTCGTATAAGTAATTTTTAAGTATTTCGAACTGATCCCCCGTATCAACCACTTTTGATAAAAGTCCAATCTTTTCATGATCGCTAATAGCATAACCATTTATGGCCAACCAATGATCAACGACTAGATAATAAGTTTTTTTAGGATCCAACTTCTGCCACCCTATATTTTCATTTACTTTCACCTGAAGTTTATAGTCTGGTCCTTCCTTTAGATTAGAGCTCATCTGAGGGGAATAAACGTCTTCTTTTTCACGAAACCTTCGCAGACTTTCATAAAAGAGCTGTACTTCCTCTCCGCTAAGTTTGAGTACTCTCACACTATTTCTAATAGGTGACATTTCTCTAATCTCAATATCACTTAAGTTTCCGGAGTCAATAATGGCATCATTACGATAAGAAGAGCTATTGAACATACCAAGAACTTGTCGAGAGCTAACATCGGCCGGAAGTTTTTTTGATTCTTTGCCATATTCACGCAGAGCATCCCCTAGTGAGTTACCCAATACGTGAGATCTTGCTTTTTTTAAAGTCAATTTGCTCTCATTAATAACTGGTATTTTTCTCTGATTATCTGCATTTAATGTCAGAACTTCATCAATATGCTGTTGTACTTTTCTTGTTAGTTTTTCCCATTTGACGGGAATTCTACGGTTGAGTGCAAAAATCTTTTTCTGTTCTTCTACCGGGTAGAACTTTGTAGAGATAACCCTACTCTCATCATCTAAAACGACTGCTGTAAAATCAAAATTTGAACCACTATCAATAATATGTGACTGCCCCATCACCATGCTTTTAACTAAGTGATCATGTGAAGCAAAAGAGAGTGGTAATTTAATTCCTCTAGGTAGCATATCTAAATACTCTGCGGTTGCCCTTTTCACATGCTTAAAACCTTCATGATGGGCAAAAACGATGGAGTTAACCTTATCCACTTTAGCTTTTTTGAATATACTTCGGGCGCTATCTTTATAGGTTCCTACCTTTAAAACTTCATCCGGCTTAAATCCATCTAGGCCTTGAACCTTTTCAAAGAAAGTCTCTAACAAGAGCCCATGAAAGCGAATACGATGATCAGCTTTTGTTACGAGATCATAATAAGGCGTTATAAACTGCTGACTTCTTTTTTTCATCTCGATATTTGAGACTAAATTAACCACACCATTTTTATGTAAATATTCAAGCTGCTCATTGATAAGATCATTAGCAAGCCCATCCACCAACCAATCAAATGCTTCATGATTACCAAATGTGTACAACACGGGATAATCTTCTGCCAGAGTTGTCATCACCTTAAGTCCAAGCTTACCTCGATCAAGTTTATAATTAGAAAAGTTACTGGCACCTGAGTAATCCCCATTAAATACAAAGACCACTTGTCCATTGGGGTATTGCTTATGAAAGTTTTCAATAGCATCATTAGTTGCATGAAAAAATGCTTCAATTCTTTTATATTTGGAGTGGTTATCTGAGCTTTGAATAATAAGAAGCTCTGCCCTTGAAGCAAAGGAATAGATAAATAAGAATACAAAAATAATCAATCTATTTGTCATGTCATCAATCTATCTCGAGCTACACAAAACTCCTGTAATTACAATAAGCTATATCGACTTTTTTGCTGTAAAACTTGAACTAATTTAGATCGAATAAATCACTGAAACCAAGTGAAGTTTTTATGCATAAATTCTCCCAATATTTCTGGAGAATGCCCATTAATATAGCCTGAACTATTAAATTGACCACCATCAAACAATTTATCCCAAAGAGTTTCTGTGGAAAAACCCTCTCGAGTTCGGGTCTCCATTACAACATACAAGTCACTCATATCTCTAACCCCTGCCTCTGCGAAAGGCTTAATTAATTCAGGATTCTTTTCGACTTCCTTCATCAATACATACCATTGAAAACGATGAGTAAAAATGCCATGATCTGTTGTCTCACTAAAGGCTTTATCTGTTATCGGAACCTTCTCTCTTAATAGTCCGCGAAATGTGGCCGAATCAAGTGGTTCACTTACTATTGTTGCGGATGAAAATCCATGTGCTTTTTCTTTACTTTTTAATACTTCATCTAAAGCACCTGACCATTGCTCATCTGTCCAACCACCATTTTTAGGTTTTATCCCTTTGCTCTTTAGAAGAGCTAGTACCTCTCCCTCAAGCTCTTTAGCATATCCAGAGATGATATCGCGATTTCCCATAACCCTGTTGATATTTAAAAGACCTTTTTCAGCATTGTCCTTACTCAAATTAAGTTTTCTTTGCAACGTTCCTACGACATCTTCAGCAATTACTTTTAAGTCATCAATACTGCGAGCAACCTTCATATTTTGAAATTTTTCAGTCATAATAATCTCTGAACTTACAGAAGGTTTGATATACTTAGGTCTTTCACTTCTAACTGTTTGAGACTTTGGTTTCAAGTCTCTTCTAGGCTCACCAGTGGCTTTCGTAGCAACTTTTGGCGAAGTCGTGACTGCTTTTCTTTCTTTAGAAAAAGCTGCAACCGCCCTAAACGCTTTTGAACTAATACTTAATGCACTTCCCGCAATAAATGCCGCATCAACCCCCAACGACGCGCCTGAAGTAAATTGCTTTTCTCTGGATTTGAGATAAGCTTCGTAGTCTCCAAACCCACCAATAACCCCTCCTAACTCAACATCACTACGAACTCTCGCACGACGATATTCGCTATACTGGTGTGCTGTTAGCGAAGCGGATGAAGCGGCTACGACGCCAACGCCTGCAACTCCTCCAACTCCGGTAAAGGAGAGGACCCCTCCTCCAATTAATGTCGCCATAGACCCATAGAGTTGCAAGTCTCGACGTCTTTCTACAGCTCGTTGGTCCTGTTTTAAGTAGCAATAAGCACCTAAGTTCAATGCTGCTTCATCTTTTGATTCGGACTGACCAATCACCTGGTAAACTAATTTATCGTAGTCCTGAAGTAAGTCTTCTCCACTAGTACATAGCGTCTCAATCGCCTTTACCCCTTCATCGTAGAACTTTTTAATATTCTCTTTTGCATTGTCGTGAATAGTCCTATCGTTAAGTAGTTTAGTGACTTTACTACTGGAGTAATCGTGATGTTGACTTAAATGATTTTCCAATCCTTGAATATCGAAGGTACCGTCTTCACCTTGTAGCGAAAATGACAATTCCTTTTTATAACTAGGATCTAAATTTAATTTAGCTTCAAGCTCTTTTCCAAAATCATTTAACTCTAACTCGAATAATTTATAGTTAACCTTGTCAAAACTAAGTTTTGGTTGAAATAAAGTTGGATTAGAAGATGCAAGTTCACCTTGTATCTTTTGATAACTAACAAGACTCTCTGTTATTTTTTTAAAATTTTTATCAGTTCGACGAAGCATCTCTATAGCAGAAACGTCCTGACTGCAATTATTTATGATTCCGGCTCCACCAAATCCAACATTTGCTGAGTATTGGCCTTCACTTACACATTGGTCATTTTGATATTTTTTTATTTTATCATCAATCTTTTTTCTAGCTTCATTTATATTCCCCTGAATTGCTTGAGCTATCGTTACAACGGCAGCACTATGTTCTAGATATGCTTGAGTACTATCTCCATCGTCACTATTTGAAGTTTTGAATACACCGGCTCGCCCACTACTCGCTAAACAGGCCTTAGCATCTTCAGACAAACTCTGTGAATCTAGGGGGAAAACACCCTCATACTCTTTAAGCCCCCCGATGAGATTATCGATGTATCTCTGGCGTAGTAGTTTACGTAGCGTTTTTTTCTGATTATTAAAAAAACTATTTTGAATATCAGCATTCTCTTGAAT
>JBFKKF010000194.1:0-4820 GCA_041631355.1 Bacteriovoracaceae bacterium
AAAGAGGGCATCGAAATTATTTCAGAACTAAAAAAGAAGTATGATTTTCAATTTGTTACTGAAATCACAGACCCAAGACAAATCGAAGAATTACACTCTGTAGTGGATATGTACCAGGTTGGTAGTCGTAATATGTATAATTATGACCTTTTAAAAGAGCTAAACCTTCTAAAAAAGCCCGTGCTTTTTAAACGTGCATTCTCTGCGACAGTCAAAGAATGGGTAAATGCATGTGACTATATGCCGGACTTAGGTGAAGATAAAATTATTCTTTGTGAAAGAGGAATTAGAACTTTTGAGCAAAGTACCAGAAATACCCTAGACATCAATTCAGTAGTCTATTTGAAACAAAATTTTAATTTCAAAGTTATTGTTGACCCCTCTCATGCAGCAGGAATCAAAAGTATGGTAGCGCCTCTTTCCAATGTAGCGATGAGTGCTGGAGCTGATGGGATCTTAGTAGAGTGCCACCCTAGCCCAGAGAACGCACTATCAGACAAAGAACAACAAATCACTCCACAAGAATATAATAAAATTCACCAACAACTCTCACAATTAGCAACTGTCTATAATAAAGAGATGATATAAGGATAATCACTATGCCTCAGGCACATGCTATAAAGTCTATGTTTAATAATATCTCCGGCTCATACGACCTTCTAAACGATGTGCTGTCCCTCGGAATCCATCGTTTATGGAAGAAAGCACTCGTAAAGCAAATGAAAGAAAATGATCCAAGTCGAATCCTAGATTGTGCTACCGGAACCGGAGACATAGCTATCATGCTTAAGAACTCTATTCCATATGCTGAAGTTGTAGGTACTGACTTTTCTGAAAAGATGCTGTCAGAAGCCATAAAGAAAACTGATGAGATTAAATGGGAAGTACAAGATGTTATGAATCTACCCTACCCAGACAAATCATTTGATAACTCATCTATCTCTTATGGTATTAGAAATGTAGAAGATTACAGAAAGGCAATGAGCGAGCTTGCAAGAGTATCAAAGAAAAGAATTTGTATCCTGGAATTTGGACAGCCACAAAACAAAATATTTAAATCAATATATTTTGCGGTGATGAACTATATAATTCCTTTGATTGGCAAATTATTTAATAAGAAACAGGCCTATCAATATCTCATAGACTCAAGTCAAAAATTTCCTTGTGCTCAAGAATTCTGTGATGTGATGAAAGAATCAACTGGAGCAACTAAGGTTACTTACAAATCACTTTTTGGTGGAGTAACGTATCTTTACACCGCGGATCTTTTAGCATGACTAAGGAATTAAACTTAAATGAATTCTCATTTGATATAGATTGCTATATCCAGCAAGATATTAAAGGATTAGATTTTGGAAGTCTCACAAATGGAAAACTTTTAAGATCACACCTTTTATTTCTTACGGGTAAAATGTTTGATATTAAAGAGGAATCATTACTTAAATTAGGCAGAGTTGTGGAAATGGTTCACAATGCAACTCTAACCCATGATGATGTAATCGATAACTCTCATACCAGAAGAGGAGCTCCTTCAATTCCGGCCCAGATCAACAATAAAAAAAGCGTTTTACTTGGAGATTATATGTTGGCCCGAGCACTACATGAGTTAAGTGAGTTCAACAACCCCAAGTTAACCCAAGAGCTAACCCTAACCTTGAAAGACCTAGTTGAAGGTGAATGGATTCAATACGAGAATACTAATCCATACAATATTACGAGAACTTTGTATGAAACATTAGCAGTGAAAAAAACTGGCTCACTATTTAGATGGACTTTTATAGCACCGCTTTTGGTTAAGGAATATGATCAAGATCTATATCAAATTTTAGCTGAGCTTGGAGATAAGCTTGGTATTATTTTTCAAATGACTGATGACTTAATTGACTTTAATCCTGAGAGCAAGAAGTCTTATGGCCTTGACTTTAGAAATAATAATATTAATTTTGTACTACAATTTATTGGAACAAAACATCCTGAACTTGCCACAGGTCTTTTAAGAAAAGAATCAATCGCTGAATTGGATGAGAAAGAAAAAGCTGCTTTAATTGATGCTATACAGTTGAGTAAAGAAGAAGTGAAAAAATATCTGATGAGATGTAAAGAAATCATAAAAACCCTTGAAGTGAAACACGGAAGAGGGAATCATGCTTCACTTAAAGAGTTTAGTACAATTTTGGACTTAATTGGCCATCGAGTATACTAATCAGGTGGGGAGTCTGAGTTACTCAATTAGTCCTGGAAATCCAACACCTGGCCGGTCCTTATATTCTAAATTTTTACCTTTATTATCCAAATATTTTTTGTATTCACCAACAACTTCTTCATCTTCATATTCGATGAAAACAACTTGCTTATCCGACTTAACTTGTGATTGACGATATACTTCAAAATTCTCTCTACCTCTGATCACATTCATGAGAGAGTTCCTAGCTAATGATTCGTCTGCAACAGAACTTTTCTTAGTAACCCTTACAAAATACCAACTCTCATTTTTCTTTAACTCTTCTGGCTTACTCTTACAAATGTATATCTGCTTATTACTAGTCACTTGGGCCTGAACTGGTTCTTTACTACCTATTTGACCAAACATACCCATATTTACTGTTTTCCTAGGTATAGACATCTTATGTAGCTTACCTGAGATTAATAAACAGGCCCTTACCTGAGCTACGAAAGACATATCAAACCTGTCGTAGTCCAGTTTAGTACCATCTTGATTAATTAACCTTTTCTGATTACTTACCATTTCCTGATAGTGCTTGGATGTAAACACATCTGTTCTGTGCCCTCCAGCAGCTCCATAATTAAGACCACCAAATAATCCGAACTTCCCACCTTCAAGACCAGCATGAAAGTTCCACCCATGTTGAAAATAATCAGATTCTCTTACACCTTTCATATCAGAAAATGCCTGTCCACGGGAAACAAAATAAGCAACGGATCTAGTTAAATCTTGAGTTTCAACGTAAACATCTCTTGGTTGCTCAAGAATCTTTTGGGAGTGATATAGTTTCTTAAACGTTATGTATGCCTCAGGATTTTTCACACATGCTTTATACTTCATACCTATAGTTTTGGCTTCGTTCAAATATCCACCAAATGTACCAGCATAATTTTCTAGTTGAGTGAAAGTTTCATTTTTATCATACATTAGATCACAAATAGACTTTAAAACATTGTGATGAATCTTCTGAGGGTTATCAATTAATTGAGTTATCTGTGAATCATTATTACTTAATCTGTTTTTTCTAATAAAATTTCTCTCACTCGTATAAACTTGAGGGATAACTTTGGCCTTCTTAGTTGTCAATTCATTGGCATCAAAGATAGTTACTTCTTGTTGAATTTTTTTAAATCTATCAATAAAGAGTTTAAAGTTATCAAAAACATAGTTTTCCATTGCTAATTTATTCTTTGTTGTATTAATTCTAGTAACTAGAACTTTGGCGATGTTAATATTTCCTGTTGAAAGGTAGTGACCACTTGGCTCTTGTCTAGCAACAGTGTCCTTCTTACGACTTCCAACCATTGTCCCTACAAAGTATCCGGTTCTAAGGTCCACATGATTATCTAATGGAGTAACTTCAATAAGTGCTATGTTTTTCAAGTTATAGTACATTAAGTCGGTAAAAAGTAATGGTAGTTTAACCTTGGTAGAGATCACACCATTTTCTGCTTCGACATCAACTTCATCTGCCGTTAAGGTATAAAACTCTTCCAGTTTAATTTCCTTAGTGTAATCGACATCAAGAGCCTTTGTTGGAGCTAATAGTAAAAATCGAAGTTTATATCTACCATTAATTAATTTTTTATAACCATTATTATTACCATCATAGTCATGATTTACTTTAATCAATGGTGCTAATTCAATTTCTAATGTTTTTTCATGCATAAGATCTAGGTCTTTATTAAGCCTAAACGAATCTTCTGCATTACCTACAAATCTGTAATGAAATTTATCCATAAAAATCTGCGGAGTATTATCAACACTTACTTTTGGTGGCTCTCCATTATTAGAATCAATTCCAAAGTCTTGTCCTCTACTCCAAGGATTAATATAAATAACTCTTTGCTTTTCTATTTCCTGGTAAGGAGATTCATTACTTGAGACTTTAACTAGATACTTTTTCCACCTAGAAGTATTATATGCCTTGTATGGGACTTGAGCTCTAAAATTTATTGCGCCATCACCGCTATTAGAGGTTATTGTATCAGAGAACAAAGTAATATTGGTATCCATATCAATGAAATCAATATCAAAACTATGTCCTTTGATATCTTGGAATAATAATGAGTCAACTATCTTGAAATTTACTAATGCTGTTACATCTCTGTCGTTACTCGAACTATCAAAGTTAGCACCTGCTTCGGCCCCTCTTGAAATATTAACAGTATTAATATCAAATCCAAAATTTTGATTAGTATTATCAAAACCCAACCTTTCTTGTTTTTGCATGATATATTCAAATGGCACTGCAACATTAACTACTTCAGCAGCAAATGAACCATCTAGCTTTTTAATTTTAATCACACCTTCATCAACACCAAGGTTGACTTCATCCTTCGCAGATATTTTTAAACCTAACTCTAAAACTGATGATTGATTAATTCCCTCGTCTAAGCGAAACTCTAATATTGTTTTCAATATTCCATCTCTTTGAACTCGAACTGAATTTGAATTAGTTGCAAGGATTTTGCGACCATCATTATTAGTATTTTTTTCCATTAAAAATGTTTCTAGGCCAAACTCTCCTGCAGTAAACTTCTCTTTTAAAATTCCACCATCTAAACTTCGTCTTATAAGTTCTGGAGAAGCTGTA
>JBFKKF010000195.1:0-4805 GCA_041631355.1 Bacteriovoracaceae bacterium
AAGCTGCAACATGCAAACAAAGATCGTTAACTAGCTCAACAAATTCTGGCTTTTTAGCAGTATCAGCTGAGTCAGTTGCAACTTCAACTAAAACACCAATTTTCCCACCATGAACATATGATCCAATCTTACCTTCGCCTGTAAGATTTCTCTTAACAAATCTTCTAATATCAATTTTTTCACCGATTTTTAAAGTAAGTTCTTGAACAGTTTCTTGAACAGTACTTCCATCGAGTTTTTCTGCTTTAAGAGCTTCAACATCAGCTGCTGAGCTTGTAACTAAATGATTTGCCATCTTTGCAACAAACGCTTGAAAATCAGAGTTTTTAGCAACAAAGTCAGTTTCACAGTTAATCTCTACAAGTGCTCCAACACTTCCTTCAACGACTGCACCAATTAAACCTTCAGCCGCAACTCTCGTTGCTTTTTTAGCTGCAGCGGCTAAACCTTTTTGTCTTAAATAATCAACTGCAGCTTCAAGATCACCATTGTTCTCAGACAATGCTTTTTTACAATCCATCATTCCTGCGCCAGTTTTTTCTCTTAATTCTTTTACATCTTTTGCTGTAAACGCTGCCATTTTAAAATCCTTATCATTAAAAATTTATTTTTATTCTTCTAATTTTAACTCAACATCTTTTTCGTACTTCTCTAGAATTTCTTTTTCTAAAGACACGTCTTTGATTGTTTCACCTGAATCTTTTTTAACACCTTTACTTCCTTCAGCTACGGCCCCTGTGAAATATTCAGTAAAAAGAGTGATTGATTTAATAGCGTCATCATTTCCAGGTACAATATAATCAATTCCATCAGGATCACAGTTAGTATCAGTCAGAGCAACTACAGGAATACCAAGTAAGTTTGCTTCTTTAACCGCAATTCTCTCACTATTTGGATCAATAACAACGATAGCTCCTGGAAGCTTTCTCATGTTTTTAATACCACCTAAGTTTTTCTCTAACTTAGTAACTTCTTTCTCTACTTTAGATTGCTCTTTCTTAGTTAAGAGCTTGAAGTCACCAGTTTCTTTCATTTTTTCCACTTTTCTTAACTTATCAACCGACTGAGCAATTGTTTTGTAGTTAGTAAGCATTCCACCTAACCATCTACTAGTAACGTGATAAGCACCACAGTTATTAGCTGCGTCCTTAACAACATTTGAAGCTTGTCTTTTTGTTCCAACAAATAAAACAGATTTTCCAGAAGAAGCTGTCTTCTTGATGAAGTCATAAGCTTTTTGTGCCATAGGAACTGTTTGTTGAAGATCGATAACATAGATTCCATTTCTTTCGCCATAAACGTATGGCTTCATTTTTGGATTCCATTTGTGAGTTTGGTGACCGAAGTGTGCACCTGCAGATAAAAGTTCTTTTAATTCTAGTGTTTTTGCCATGAATGTCTCCTTGGTTGGTTAGTTCGAATCGCTTAAGCCGCCAAATACGGACCACCAAGTTAAGCGATTATCGTTATTAAACACACTATATTAGTGAGGGAGTTTTAACATATTTTCGTATTTAATGGCAAGAGTTCTTTACTCAGGGCGGCCAATTACTTTACGAGGTTTGGAGCCCTGCGCAGGCCCAACAATGCCGTTCTTTTCTAGTTCATCAATTATATTAGCCGCTCGATTATACCCAACTCTTAATCGACGCTGTAGCATTGATGCAGAAGCCGATCCCGACTCCATTACAACTTCCAAAGCTTGCTCGTACATCGGGTCATCTGTAGAACCACTCACAAAATTATTAGGTCCGGTATTCGAACTATAATCAACACTTGGATCTTCTCCACCATTTTCCATAAAATCTATAGCATTTAAATTAAATGTCTGGGGTATTGTGGCCAATTTTTCAATTAAACCCTCAATCTCATTTTCCTCGACAAATGATGAATGTAGTCTTAATAAGTCTACCCCGTGCTTATACAGCATATCTCCTTTTCCAAGTAATTTCTCCGCTCCATACTGATCTAGAATCGTTTTAGAGTCATGACCAGTTGTTACTCTAAATGCAACTCTTGTTGGAAAGTTTGCCTTAATAACACCTGTTACAACATCTGTGGATGGTCTTTGTGTTGCAACTACGAGATGAATTCCTGCAGCTCGAGCCTTTGCTGCTAGTCTATTAACATTTGTTTCTATTTCTTTTCCAGATTTCCCTAGAATTAAGTCAGCAAACTCGTCAATGACAATCACAATATATGGCAGTTCGTAGCCATCGTCTTCTTGATCTTCATAGTACTGATTGATTTTATATAGAAGTTTCGGGTCACAATTTTTAATCTTCTTATTGAATCCCTCGATATTTTTTACCCCTAATTCTTTTAAAATAGAATATCTTCTTTCCATCTCCTGTACTGCCCATAACAGGGCAATCGCTGAGGAGGTTCCATCGGTAATTACCGGTAGCATTAAATGAGGTAGGTCCGAGAATAACGCAAGCTCTAATTGCTTAGGGTCAATTAAAATTAATTTAAGCTCCCTTGGAGATTTTTTGACAATGAGCGATACTAAAAGGGCATTGATAAACACTGACTTACCTGCACCTGTCGCCCCTGCGACTAGCATATGCGGCATGGCCGCAAGATCGACAACACTTACATCCCCGAAGGCATCTTTACCCATAGCAATTGGAAGTCTATGTTTTGAATCATCGAATGCATTTGAGTGCAATACCTCATCTAAAAATATAAAATCCCTTGGGTTTCTAGGAACCTCTATTCCCAAGGTTGATTTTCCCCGCATTGGATAGACAATTCTAATAGGTGCCCCATTCAAGGCAAGACCAATATCATCGCTCAGTCCTGTTACTTTTGAAACTCTGACTCCTGAACCAAGTTCTAACTCAAAGGTATCTACAACTGGTCCTTTCAATATATTGATAATTTTTGCATCAATTTTGAACTCAAGAAGTTTGTCTTCTATAGCTCTAATGATACTTGTAAAGTATGTATCATCTGGTCCAGCAGTATTGGTATTGTTCATATTACTTGCAATACAATCAATTAGATCCGCACTTTTAAAGAATTTGCTCTCTTTAATGATTTTTCTCGTTTGACCGCTAGGAATGTTTGATTCTCTAGCCTTGAGTTCAGAAACCTCTGCGTCCTTCTCTGTAATATCAGCTTCTTTGGTATCTTTTATGACTTTATCAACATTAGATATATTTGGTGAAATAATAGGAGTTACACTTGTCACTTCCTCTGCCTCAATATCGTCCTTACTCAGTTTCTTTTTCAAAGATTTACTGATTTTATTTTCATTTCTAAAAATGGTGGTGGCTTTCTGGCTCAGCTTTAAGCTTGGCTTAGCTTTTTTGAACTCAACTAAACCAATTGATGTCTTCTTACTTAAAAGAGACATTCTTCTAAATAAAATGACTCCCATTTTTTCAAGTCTGAATTGTAATCTCTTTAATAGGACAAAGAACGCACTTCTTAGAGTTAAATAAAAAACCATAATTCCAAACATAAGAGTTGAAAAAAACGCCAAGTACGGACTTATATACTTGTCCGAAAGAATTTTTAAGCCCTCACCTAAAAAGACTGGAGCTATCAAATAAGTAAGACCATAAAAGAACATAGTTATAAAGAAAGCCACCAATACATCTGATTCACGTTCCTTTCGCATTAGAATAAAACTAAAAAGAAATGCAAAGAATATAAAGGGTAGGAATATCCAAGGACCCACATAATAGGATACCTCCGCAAGTAAAGAAGAGATATAATAAGCAAATGTATAGTAATCCTGGGACTCACTTGAAATAATCAATGAGTTATCTGGAAGATACGTACTAAAGAAATAGTACATCGTGGAAATAAAGGTAAGTAGAAATAGGACATAAAGTTCAATTTTAAGTATTTTATTCTTCATACTATCATTTTAGATTTTCTACGATTAAATGGCAAAGTATTGAAATTGTTGAGTGAGTTAATCAACTTGTTCACATGAGTATTCGTGTGGAGCATCTTGCAGTTGCCTACG
Source organism: Bacteriovoracaceae bacterium (assembly GCA_041631355.1). Lineage (GTDB taxonomy): Bacteria > Bdellovibrionota > Bacteriovoracia > Bacteriovoracales > Bacteriovoracaceae. Next base: position 3,983 of record JBFKKF010000195.1, read on the forward strand.
CTTCCAGCTCCGGCACATCCCTGATGGGATGACCACGCCTCGGGCTCCTGCCCTCGACGTCTCACACTCTCGTGTGTAAATATCTAGTTGTTCACATGAGTATATAAAAAAAGAGGACCATTTGTGGTCCTCTTTTTTAAATATAATGGGAGCATCTTGCTATTCTCACACTCAGTCCCCCGAGCACTACCTTCGCCGCAAGTGAGCTTGACTTCTGGGTTCGAGATGTAACCAGGTATTTCCTCACCGCTATCGACACTCCCAAATCGTTATGTTCATAATTTGGGATGCAGCTTTAATAACTGCAATTAAGCTATTTTACAACTACAAAACAAAATCAGATAGAAAATTCAAACAATCCTAAAAAGACTAAAAAACTTTTTATAAATAAAGCAAAACGAGTATTTAGTACAGGTCAGCTTAACACGTTACCGCGCTTACACATCCTGCCTATCAAGGTCCTAGTCTAGAACCACTCTTAATAGATATCTTATCTTGAAGGGGGCTTCCCACTTAGATGCTTTCAGTGGTTATCCTTTCCGAACTTAGCTACCCGGCAATGCCGCTGGCGCGACAACCGGTACACCATAGGTTCGTCCAACCCGGTCCTCTCGTACTAAGGTCAGCTCTTCTCAAATATCTTACGCCCACGGAGGATAGAGACCGAACTGTCTCACGACGTTCTGAACCCAGCTCGCGTACCGCTTTAATTGACGAACAGTCAAACCCTTGGGACCTGCTCCAGCCCCAGGATGCGATGAGCCGACATCGAGGTGTCAAACCGCGTCGTCGATGTGAGCTCTTGGACGCGATCAGCCTGTTA
>JBFKKF010000196.1:0-4787 GCA_041631355.1 Bacteriovoracaceae bacterium
ATGTTGTTGAACAACCGTAGAGCAATAAAACAGACAAAAATGCTAACTTACTAAACAAGTAACTCCCCTTATAATTAACTGTAATTTCATTGTAATGCCTATTTAATTATAATCAAGATTCAAAATATGCCGAATTTGATCCAAGACCTCGTCTTCACCACTCATAAACTTGACTTCAATATTCAAGGATAAAATTCGGGGGTCTTTCGTTACTTTTCTGAGCTTAACCATATCTTTTTCGCTACTAATAACAATGGCGTTTAACCTAGCGCTTTCAATTAGTATTTCATTAATATCATCATGAGTGAAAAAGTAATGGTCAGGGTATACCTTCTTTTCGACTATTTCTGCTCCAAAACTTTCTATAAGATTATAAAAAGACTCTGGGGCTGCTATTGCTGTTAGGGCCAAAACTCTTTTTCCTTTTAAGTCCTCAAGCTCCATAATTTCCTGATCGAAACAATCTACAATCGCTTGAGGTTTGTAGGCAAGCTTGGCCACAGGTATGTCGGGTCGATGGTATTTTCTGATTAGATCCAGTAGGTTTTCTAATTGCTCTTCTGCCACCATGTCTGAACGGCTTATTAAAATCGCATCAGCATCTTTAAGAGCACTTAACCCCTCCCTCAAGTAACCTAAAGGTGCGGTTTGGTAACTTTCAAGTGGCAATAGGGCATCAAAGAGAACCAAGTTCAAAGATCGATACAGCTGAATATGCTGAAACCCATCATCCAAAAGCACTACATCAGGCTTAAGAATGGGAAAATAATGTCGAAGATTCTCCGAGCGTTTTTTCCCCACAACAACTGATCCCCTTTTCATTTGTCTAGAAATTAATAGAGGCTCATCTCCGTATTCGTGGGGGTTAGATAAGAAGCGTTGTCCCCCCTTAATCATTCCTGATTTATGTTCCAGTTTTCCTTTATACCCTCTAGTTAAGACCATCACCTCAAGGCCGTATGATTCTAGTTTATTGATTAACCAAACTGTCAGAGGTGTCTTACCGGTTCCACCAAAGCTAATATTGCCAATAGAAATAATCGGAACTTTAAAATAATTTTTCTTTAAAAGACCGTACTCATACATTGAGCGGCGTAAACGATAGGCACTCTCCCAGGTACTTGAAAGAGGTCTTAAAATAAAATTTTTCACTAAGTTCTTATTCATTATCAATTACTCTTGCCATATACTCTGAAACTGAAAAGTCATCTCCCGTGAGCATTTCCTTAGTCTTCTCTAATTCAGTTGCAATTTCCTTATACTTTGTTGGATTTTGAACTAATAGCTTTACATGCTTTGCTATATTATATCTATCAGCTTGATATTGAATCAACTCCGGAAATATCATCTTCTGATGAATAATATTGGTTAAACTAGCAGGTCCCTTATATGGTACAAGTGCTGTTAAAATAAATTCAGTAAAAAGTGAAACCTTATAGCAAACTACCGTTGGCAAATTGAATAGCCCCGTTGCCAAAGTTACAGTACCACTTGCTGCCACTGCAATATCTGCCCATTTTAAGGCCTGGGCCAAGTCAAAAGAGTCCCAGCTCTGCTCGAACTTATAGCTAGTTTCATAATGATTTGCATTGACGGATTCTGACTTCACAATCCCTAGCTCCAGCTCAAGTTTCTCTTCTTGGAGTAGCTCTATCCCTTTCAAAAATATTGGTAATAAGGTTGAAACTTCCACATTTCGACTACCAGGAAGAAGTAGTAATTTCAATTTCCTAGAGTCTAAATCATCAATACTTCTTGCTGGTACTGAGGACAAGTCATCATGGTACTCAATCATTAAAGGATGGATTACAGATTTGACCTTACTTACTCCCCTGTCTTGAAACCACTTTTTCTCAAAGGGAAGTATTGTAAACAATGTATGAACATTTTTTTCTAAGGTCTTTGCTCTCCAAGGTTTCCAGACCCAAGCTTGGGGAGCGACATAGTAGAGCACTTCAACACCCATTTTTTTTAGTTTTTTTGCGAGTTTTAAATTGAAGCCCTGAAAATCAATTAGGATCGCTGTTCTTGTTTGCCTCGCTTTCACTTGGTTTACAATATTATCCATGGCCTTAAAGTAAAAAGGAATCTTAGATAAAACCTCAGAGATGCCAATACCAGAAAAATCTTTTAAATGATAAAGTAGTTCAACCCCATTATCGGCCAGTCGACTTCCCCCAACTCCATAGTAGTCAGTATTTGGAGTAAGCCTCATCAAATCTGGAAGAAAAGTCATAGCGTGATCTTCACCAGACTTTTCACCTGCGATTATTAAACAACTATTTTTCATAATTTAGATCAAGGCTTTTCTCTGAGTCTAGGGCTTCTAGAACCTTAGCAACCAAGTAAACAGCTTTAGCACCATCTTCAAAGTCAACCATAGGATGGACTTGGTTTAAAATCGAATTATAGAAGTTCTCTTGTTCTATGAGTAAGTGATCTCTTTTTTCGTAATTCCACTCTTTGACAAAAGTACCATCTTCATATTGTGAAGATGTTGCTTCATAAATTTTATTTTCAAATAAATCTACGTAATCACACCCACTCTCACTCATAATCTCTAAGGCCCTGACTTCCTTAACGTGATTACGTCCCGAAGTTATATAGGCGACTGAACCATCTGCAAATGTAAAATTTGCTGTCACGTGATCCCAATTATCAGTTCTAACTTTATGTCCTATTGCCTCAACTTTAACTGGACGCATTTTAAGAATGAATAACATGAGGTCGATATCGTGAATCATCAAATCTTGTACAACATCTACATCTGTGGCCCTACCCTTAAAAGGCGCAAAACGATCAATCTTAAGAATCTTCTTTCCTGCTAGAGACTTAAACCTATCTCCTAAAATCTCCCAAGCTTCATGGCACCTTTCACTGTGGCCAACTTGTAGCACTCCATCTCCCAGAAGTGGCTTTAAATTATTTACCTGTTCCATGGTTGAGCACAAAGGCTTCTCGCAGAAGACATGTTTTTTATTTTCGAGTAACTCTTTTACAATTTCATAGTGAGTTGAGGTCGGAGTAACAACAACTGCAGCATCGATTTCATCCATAATTTGATTAATATTATCGACAACCTTTAATTGAGGATATAATTTGTTCACCTCTTCTTTATTGAATGGTTCTACGATTGCGATTAAGTTTGCCGACTCAAGGGCATTTGCTTTTTGAGCGTGCCACTTACCTAGATGGCCATGGCCCACAATCGCTACATTTACTTGTTTAGTCATAAACTACTCCACAATTAAGACATAAAAGGAGGTAAACCTATTTCACTTTCCCTTATAAAGTTTGCAATATCAGAAATCACTTCGTTCTTTTGATACTCTTCCATATTTTCGGGGTGATTAACAAAAGCTCGCGGTGAAAGAGCTGAAGCTTCCATCATTCGATAAAATTCAACAACCTCTGAAATCAACTCTTTTGAATATCCTCTTCGACGAAGGCCAATTATATTCACACCCTTAATTCTTACTCGATTACCAAATGCGGTACAAAACTGAGGAACATCTTTATCAATAGCACTTGCTGCACCAATAAAAGCTCCAGCGCCAACACTGCAAAATGGAGTCACTCCACAAGCACCACCCATCTGAACAAAATCACCTATTTTCACATGACCTGCGCACATGGTTCCATTGGCCAAGGTCACATTATTTCCAATGATGCAATCATGAGCAAAGTGAACACCAGTCATAAAATAGCCATCATTTCCAATAACCGTTTGATGATTTTCTTTGGTCGTTGCCCTGTGAACTGTACAGTTTTCTCGAAATAAATTACCACTACCAATAATGGTCTTAGTCGGTTCATTATTATAACTTTTATCCTGGGGAGGCACGCCGATTGAAGAGAATTGATGAAACTCATTATTATCACCAATTTCGGTATGACCGTTCACCACAACATGTGAAAGCAACCGACAATTATCACCGATTTGAACATTTTTACCCACTAAACAATATGGACCAATATAAATATTAGTACCCAGCTTGGCACCATCTTCAATCATGGCCGTCGGATGTATTTCAGTCGTCATAACTATTCCTTTTCCACAACTTTTAGTTGTGCCAGTATTTTTACTTCAGATATTTTTTCACCATCAGAAGTTATTTGACATGCGTAGTTAGCAATTGTTCCTCTGCACTTATCCATCTTTGCCCTAATCTCCAGGCTCATTCCAGGAACTATTGGTTTTCTAAATTTTGCGTTTTCCACTCCAAGCAACAATGTTTCAACTGATACATTCTCACCTACCCCAGTTAAAGCTAGTGAAACAAATGCGGAAGCCTGGGCCATCATTTCAATTTGAACCACTCCTGGAAGAATAGGATTTCCCGGGAAGTGGCCAGCAAGTATTTCTAAACTCTCTTTCACTTCAAAACTTGCAACTACCTCTGTACCAACTAAATCTCTTCCACTTCTTTGCTCGAGCTGTTCAACCTCTTTTGGAATTATCACCTCTTGAACAGAATCAATAAATAAAAATGGAGGACGGTGAGGTAAGTATTCGAGCACTTGTTTCTTATTCATTAGCATTTTATATTCCTACTTTTTGGTCATTTTGTTCAATGTAGCCTGGGCCCTAAGCCAATCTTTTAAAGGCCTGGCCGGATGTCCCGCTAAAACCGCGCCATCTTCTATAATTGAGTTTTCACTTATTGTTGCACGTGCCGCAATCTGTACTCCTTTACCAAGCCTAACATTAGGAGCACTACCTGCATCTGCGCCAAAAACAGAGTAATCTCCAACCTCAACGCTTCCTGATACACCGGAGCGTCCAC
>JBFKKF010000197.1:0-4783 GCA_041631355.1 Bacteriovoracaceae bacterium
ATTTAAGGGAGACGGATATGAAACTTTTACTTATTTTTATCATCACGCTTGGCTCGGCTTTTGCTTCCAGCATTAAAGATTCTAAGTATTATAATTACTCCGTATACTTCACAAACCCAGAGTGCCCTGCTTACGAATACAAGGAAGAGGTTTACAGCATTGCTGGAGAGAAGCTCAAAGCAAAACCTAAAAATGTTTACTGTAAGTATAGTGATAAAGTAAAAAATCAAAAACGACCTAGTTCTCCGCATTACAATATAAAAAAGCTAATTAGCGACCCTGAGGTTTCTGAGGTTTTTCTGACTTATCTATCTTTTTCTAACTCAGATATTGCCAACACTCTTTGTAAGCAGATTCAGCAGAGAAATTTAAAGGTGACCTTTATTATTGATTCTAAAAATCTAGAACGGGAAGGATCAGATGAGAAGCTTAGAAAGGTTGGAAACTGCCGTCCTAGTAAAGAGCTGTTTTCAAAAGAAGAAATGAACATACCAAGAATTGAATTTAGAGGTAATAAAGGGGGGCTTGGTTTTGCTCATAATAAAATTATTCTCGCTCAATATAATAAATCGGATAAAGTAACTGTCGTTTTTTCATCCGGAAATATGTCCTCAGGGACAGTTCTCCATCATGAAAACTGGCACTTTCTTACAACTGATAAGGGAAGCTACTTTTATCAAGCTCACCTTTGTATTAAAGAAGGTATGTTGAATCATGCTGACAGGAAAAGCCATTTTAAGAAGTATATTAAGGCTTGTCGTAAGCAAATCCAGTCCGAGCCTGAGGACGACATTAGACTTTATATTGTGCCTTCAGACGGTGACGTTGCAATGGATAATATCGTTTCCAATATTGAGTCAAGTTACAAGGTAGATGTTGCTTTCCACAGATTTACTAATAAATCCTTAATTTCTGCATTAGTAGAAGCCGCTAAGTCAAAAAAAGATGTTCGCCTGATCGGTGATGATGACTTATTTTGGTCAGCTCAACTTGATCGAGTTGTGGGGGCCAATATGTTTACAGAATACTATAAAGCCTTGAAGGTTGTCAGAGCTGGAGGGGAGATGAAGTATATGCAAACAAATGAAAATGCACGTCTACTTCATCATAACAAATTTGTTATTTTCCATAAAAAAGATGGAAAGGATGCAGTCCATTGTGGAGCTGGAAACTTTACGAAAGCTGCATTTTCGAAGAATTTTGAGAACTATTACTTCATTACAATACCTGAAGTCGTAGATACTTTTAAAAAGCAGTATAAATATATGTGGAATGAACTTGCTTCAGATAAAAAAGAGCTTCCAAAAAGATATGTTTATCCATAACTTAGAAAAGTTTGTCTTTTGCGATTAGATCCTTGATTCTATAAATTCCTAGAGAATCCATGGACCATTGCATTTTACCGCATTCATAGAATTCAAGTATCTCATCTATAGAATATGCTTTTTGCCTAATAATACTGTCCTCTCCGTCGGGATTTGGAATTTTCGAAGCAACGAGGTCCTTGGCAATTACTTGGTAGAAATGATTATTAATCGTTCCACTAGACTCTCTGTGCAGTAGTATCTTCAAAGTATTTGCTTTAAAGCCAATTTCCTCCTGCATTTCTCGATTAGCTGTTTCTAGTGGGTCCTCTGCTTCGTTATCCATTTGACCTGTAACGAATTTAAGCCGGGTAGGGACTTTCTCGTGGGGTCTTTTTTCTTCAATTAAAATAATTTTGCCATCTGCAGTAAAGGGAAAGACTTGAACTCCACTTTTTATATAGACTCTCTCCCAGATAAGTCCTGAGAGTTTTTCTTCAGTAACTTTAACAAAATTGCCAGCATATTTTATTTCTTCCATATTAATGACTATAATATAGAAACGGATAGGAGAAAAGTATGGATTTAATTAAAATTGCGATTATGGGTTTGGACGAAGCTAAATCCCTTCAGAAAAATTGTGCCAAAAGGGGAGTTGAGATCATTCTTAATCATAACGAACAAACTTGCAATAGGGGGTGTTCGGTAACAGTAGAAGTCCATGCTAAAGAGTCGGATTTAAATACTGTACAAGAAGTATATGGCCACAGTTTTAAGAAGTTATTAGAAGGCCATGATATCAACCCGGAACAGTTAAACTCCGTTTATGACCCTAGTGCGCAAGAGGTTGTTTGTCCTGCTTGTGGACATAAATTTGACCCTAAAAATTCGGAGTGCCCGGACTGTGGTCTTGCATTTGGCTAAGAGTGTGAGCTTTGTTCAAGATAGAGACTTATAATCTCTTGTTCAATAATCCCTTTGAAGCGAACAGGAATAGTGACTCTAACCACAAGATCTAGAATCTCCGGTGTTTGAAATTTGATAGATACTCTAGGTGAGATAAGTGGAATATCAACCTGTCTTTTCTTAGCAAGTTTTTTAAAATAGTTTTTCGCTGGCTCTACGTGTTCTTGACAGACTTTTGTCGCAGATTCTAGTAAGACCGCTCTATTTTCTTGCCAGTTTATATCATTCTTAATTGGTACGACAAAGACATGTAAAGAGTAGTCAGTATTCTTCTGAGCGGCTTCTGTCTCATTAAGGACTTTATTTGAGAGAAAAACACTATTTGGAACAGTAATTGTTCTACCAGTATATTGGTGAGTGAAGTCTTTTGGACCAACTTCTAATAATTGAGTGCCTAGTAGCCCAATATCTACCACATCACCCCTTATATCATCCACTTCAATTCTATCACCTAAAGTGAAAGGGCTTGCAAATGCTCGATAGAAGCTTCCACCTATACACAGAAAAACTTCTTTAGTCGTTATCGCAATGGCAGCACCAATTGCAGCGATAGATATAATAAATTGGTAAAGTTGAGTGGCCCAAAGTACAAGTATAAGAACGATGATAGTGAAGATGAAAAGATATTTCATTTTTGCGACAACTCTTCGCTTTTGAGCATTATCCATCCGAGAGTTTTTAATCGCCTTAGATATAATAAGAAATAGGAAAACAATAACAACTACGGCGGTTGCAAAAATATATAAATCTTGAAGTTGACTTAGATTTCGTAGATCCATAACTCTATTATAAGGCAGAACTTGAGTATCTACTGCCAGGATAAAAATGCCTGTAAAGAAAGAGTGCCATATTTATAGGTTTAAATATGGCACTGGAAAAAGTAGGAAATATAGGTGTATTTTCCTATGAACCGTAGTTGAAACTCCTTGGATTGAAGGGGAAACCCACCATTTCACTACAGTAAATCAATTAGCTTTTTTGTTGCTCGGCAAAGAAACTCAGTGGCTGTCTTACAGCAACACGTCCACCACCCTTAGGTTTTGGAAAGTCGATAATGGCAAGAACATCGGCCATACAATTGGTTCCTTTATTTGAAAATCTTGAATCCTTAGCTTTCACCTTGATTTTACCTACTTTACCTGATGCACTAATTTCAAAGTTTAAATCGACAATACCTTTAATATCATCAGAGTTATAAGCAAGTTCTTGTTGGTAGCAGTGTCTGAATTGAGGGAGATATTGTTGTAGTATCTTTCTTAACAACTCAGGATCCATTGAACCAAGGACAACTGTCTCAGTTTGGATATAGGCCGTGTCTCTACCAGATTTACTAGATAGTCCTTTTGCTCCCATACTGGCCAGGCTTCTTCCTAGGTTATCACTCCCCATATTTCCAACTTCACCTGAGTGGGTCCCGTTTACCTTGGTATTTAAGTTAGCAGCAGACTTGGCCGTAGTCTTTATAGATGAGCTTGAACCGTTATTTGTAACAGAAGCAACTTTTGTATTAGAAAATAATGAATTAACATTTGCCTTCATATTAAAATTGTATGCTTTTGTTTTGGCCTTGACCTTGGATGGAGCTTTAGCCGCAGAGCTTTTGGCCACCTTGCTAGGAGACGCCTTCTTTCTTTGCCCTGTTTTACTATGAGAAATTTTCTTTTCAGGTTGCTTCGTTGATTTGTGGCCAGTGTCTGTGTTTTTAGAGGTAGGGTTCGTCGAGGCCATTTTCTTATTATTTACCTGAGAGTTTGTAGGCTTTTTATAGATAATAGAGAGTTCTTTAAGGGGTTTCTTTTTTTCAACTGTGTAGTCAACTAAGAGCAGGAGTAATAAAGGAAGTATCGTCGCTGCAAATTTCTTTGCTGTATCCAGAAAGAACGCCTTATCTCTTTTTAAAGATGAAATGTGAATATACTCACTAGGTGCATTAGTTTTCTCTATAAAAATTTGATAGGCACCATACTGCAAGTATCCTACAGTAGAACCATCGAGATTAATTTTAGAGTTTTTGACATTGAACTGGTCAATACTTTCAATCTCAATAGTGTTATTAGCGACTTTATAAAGGGGAGCACTTTTTTCACTAAGAATATCTATATATACTTTATCCTCATCCAATTGATTACTCGCATAGATTGTTCCATCTTGGATTGGAAAATAATATTGTTCTAATAGGGTTCCGTTAACAAAGTTTGAAACCTGAATACAATCTTCTGTCTTTTGATTTAATATATCAAAACTTGGCTCAAAAGTTTCTGGCTCGATGAAACTGTCTTTATCGATTTGGACTTCTTGGAGAGGGTTACTATCAAAAGCAGTAATATTATGATCATCAAATAGGATATCGCAGTATTCTCCATCAATTAAGATCTGGTTTTCATTTGTTGCTTCAGGGATATATATCTTGTCATTATTGTGACTTTCTAGTCCTGTAACAGCTTGCTCGTTGTCGATAAAATCATCAACTGCCTGTTCAGATATAATCATAGCATGAATACTACCAAGGCTCA
>JBFKKF010000198.1:0-4757 GCA_041631355.1 Bacteriovoracaceae bacterium
AGCTGGATCTTCTTCATGTCTTAGAAACATAACCGCCAAATTTAAGTCAGTGCGTAAACTTTCAAGATTATGCAGATAGTTATGTCTATCCATCCGATCCTTGATCTTTCCTTTTTGGTTGCTGAATAGTTCAAACATTTAGAATAGTTCCTCTTTATTAATTAAGTGGGTCAATAATAAACAGAACAAGGGACAATTGCAAGACTATTTGTGAAATAAATTATAAAAGGTTTTGCATATAAGGATCGTGTACACGAATAGCACAAGATAATTTTAAATACAAGAATAAAATAAATTATTTTTAATAGGTTGGGTGGCGTAAAACTAAACTACTCTTTAGGTTATTACAAAACTCTCGAAAATTAAAATTCCGTTTCGTTTCAAAATTATTTTATCGTTTCGTTTCAGATTTATCAGAAAATGAAAAAGTTGTTTGCAATTCAAGAATGGGGTTTAGAGGGGAGATATTGTGTAGGTAATATGGTAGGGTAGGGTGGTAGGTGAAAGTCCTGTGTACGTCCTTCAGAACTCCCACACAAAGGTTATTGTTATCTATCCTCCATCGCTTTCTCAAATGTTTTAAATAGGCGTTGGAATTTCCAGTCAGTAAGCTGTATCAACCCTAATAAAGCGTTCATTAATTCGTCCTCTGTAGCTCCTTCAGACTCATGGTAGATAACTTCTAAATCCTCTTTTAAACTCCAACAATTCATAATCTCTTGCTCTAGGTCAAAGAATGAATATCCTCTTTTTGACTCAACTAACTCAATCCAATTCTCATGGAATATGAAAGGCACTCCCTCAAATTTACATCTATCTATGCACACAGAGCCATTAGAGTTTACATTGGTAACTATACCTACTACTCCTATGTAATTAACCATAGAGTCAGAAAAGAAGTATTCTCCTTTAGGTTCAAACGTACCTGTAGGGATACTTTTAACTCTAACCTTATCTCCAATCTTAAATTTAGTCATATTCTATAGTTCCTCTATTACAGTTAGGGCATTGTGGATAAAGGTAGTGATAACCTGCAAAGTCATCCTCACCTACTTCTAATTCATCTTCAGTGCCTTCCCAATCACAGGAATAACAATGTACCTCTCTAGGTGCTTCATCGTAAGGACTAATCATTTATCATTCCCCCCAGCATTTCTTTACTTCAACTTCAGAGATATATCCTGATCCTTGCCCCATAGCTGCATGTACTGTAATAGAGTGAATTACTACACCTTCAGAGTCAAGGAAATATATAATGTAAGCTTCGTCACCTTTAAAAGAGTCCTCGTATGTCCCCCACAACTCGAATTCTCCTATTTTATGATTCAGTTTTTTGACTTCTTTACCGTTGATTGTAGGGTTTGTTCTTAATTTCAACATATCTTTATTCTCCTTCAAAATGTTCTTGAATCTTATCAATCTCGATTATAAGACCATTATCACAAGTAACAGAAAAATTGTCAAATGATTTAGGTGTTGAATTTAATGTCTTACAAACCATTTCAAATTTCTGTAGGCGACTATAAACAGATTCAAAATTTATGTTAATGTATGCGTTACTTAACATACTAACAAAATACCCCAAGAAAATACCTATAAATAAAATTGTGTACGAGTCTTTAGAATTCATTACCATTATATCTATCCTCCTAATACTGTTTGTACACCCCAATCCATTACAAACTCTTTTACATATTTAACTTTCATTGTGCTTTCTCTGCCTCCTCTACCCATTGTCGTCTAGCTTGGGTTACATATTCTAACACAGACTCTTCACTAAAATCACCTTTCTCTTTCAAATATGTGTAAAGATCTTGAGTTATTATATACTTAGTCCTGCACCAACTTAATGATTTTCTATCATCCATTTACTATCTCCCAAACAGACTTTGTGTGGGCGCACTCAAACCCTACAGCAACACTGATTAAATCACCAGAATCATCCTCTATTGCTGCGATTGATCTTCCGTCAAATAATACTTTAAGGTGTAAAGCTTCATAAACTTTATTAGGAGTAATGTAGCTACACTCAAAACTATTGACAGAGCGTGTCATAACTTTAGTCTTGCTCATCGTTTAGCTCCTTATCTAATTGCTCTTGTTTCCACTCATCGTAGTAATCCATGTTAGGATTCCAAGATTCATACCCCATGTTATTATCATCCTCATGCGGGTTTCCTGTATAAGCGTCTTCTCTAGTCATTTGATCCTCCTCGTCATGTTTTAGACATATTAACATAGCGGTAATTCATGTCAACATTATTTCTTAATTTATTAGAAAATAATTATTTCGTTTTGTATCCTAGAAGGGAGTTAAGGCTGGGCTTGATTGTTTGTTTCCTATGTACCTCAACTTGCTCCTCAAGAATATCTAAAGCTTTTCTCAAGTTGCTAATCTTTTCTTTACGTTGTCTGTAACCATCTTCACTACTAAATGCGAAGTCCAAATACACTTTCCCAGAGCAATCTGTTATCTCCATATTAATATCTTTCCAATCCTCAGACATATTACATATAACAGCTACAGACCCTCCTTCATCTGGATTGTCACAGAGGAAGTTTATATACTTAAACCCTCTATTAGCCATAAGACCTCCTAATTAATTAACTGTACAGCTTTATGTAAGTAAACTAAAGCAGTTAAAAGTGCAGCTACTATGCCATAGTTCTCAGAGCTGACTCTATTTACTTTACCTGCTATAAAAGCCCCTATGTTCGATACTAGCACAGATCCAAGCCAAATACTTAAAAACATCACGACATAGTATGCAATCTCAATAATTTCCATTTCTTCCTCCTGTTGTGTTTCCTGTTTTGAATCTAGAAACAATTAAATCATATTTAATTTTTAAAGTCAACTGTATTAGTCAAATATTTTCCAAGAAAAGTTGTAACTGCATGAAAAGACATCTACAACCTCTTCATGATCGTTGTTAAAAGGGTAGCCGCTTGTTAAATGAGATACATGAGTGTATTCACAAGAGTAATCCTCATTAAACCTGTACTCAGTTTGGAACACTATTTGCCCATCTCCTCCGTCAAACGAACTATTAACATTTTTACCTAAACTGATTTTACTGCTTACATTAGCGCAACTAGATAAAAGTATTAAGGAAATTATAAATAACTTTTTCATTATATCCTCTCCACGCCCCAGCCAATGAATCTCATCCACATTCTTTGCCACAAACTCAATTTTGGATGATTTATAATTAATTCCCCGTTCTTAGGTATAGTAACTTTCCACTTATATTTTGGGAGGTTAATTATTACTGATTTACAATATAAATTTTCATTATTCATTGCGTTGCTCCAAGTTGGTTGCGTAGTCTTCTATATCAACTCGCTCTGTATCTGACCTCCACACTTCGTCTAGCATTTCACGAATAGCGTCAGATTTGATTTTTGCTAGTGATTGTTTTGGAGTTTCTGCCAGAACTTCATCAACGTAGTTGTCTACAGCAGAGGTGATTCCGCAGTCTCCATCCCAAGACCAATTGTAAGCAAGGTCGCGCAGATCCGTTATTCTGCCTATCAACCGCTGATTACTTGCTCTAAGCTCGTCATTTTCCTGCTGTAGCTTTTTGTTTTCTTTTTCTAAGTTTTTAACATAAGCCTTTATTCTGTCATTCGCTTTCATAACTCTACCTCCTATTTGTCTTATTAATTCGTTTCGCTCTTTCCGCATACGGGTCTGACAGCACACCTATCTTCAATAAGGGACACCAACTTTTTCTCTAGTGGTTTATTGAAAGCACCTATGTTAGTTCCTTCTATATAATTATAATGAACTTCGCCACCATGTACATCGAAGAAGTCAATTAGACTATCTATAATCTCTTTTAACTCCTCATTCTCCTTTTGCAGCTCAAAAGTGTCTTCATGCTTTACATAATCTCCAAAATCGTCTTCAACCATGCAAGATCCAGCATCGTGAAAATTTGTAACTAATTTATATCTTTTCATTCTTTTACCTACTTATTGAAGCTCTGAAAAACCACGAACTACTACATGCACAGAATCCTCGTACCAATCATAAGAGTCTTCATCATCAATAGGGAATGATATTCTGTCTAGTAAAGACATTAACTCTTCTTTTACTTCATAAGGATTGTAATATATTCCATCATTCAATTCACCTGCATACCAATTCAATGTAATTATAAATGTTCTTTTCTTAATGTCTAGCATTGCTCTCCTCCTTTAAAAATCTTCCAATTCTCAACAAACTCAGGGTCGTTGATTAGTTGATTAGCTGTTTCTAATGTCCGAATATATTCACTTGCCTCTGAGGATTGATAATAAGGATCGTTCCCTAACTGCAATTTATGGTCAAGGTGGTCATAATTTATAAAAAAGTTATTGCTATCACATTTAAACCCATTATCGCCCTCATTCACCTCGTTGATTCGCTCAAGACAGTATTGTTTTGCTCTTTCATTGATAGAGAAGGCTCCCGCATCCTCCATAGTACGGAAAGTGCGGCCTCGTTTGGCGTAATTGGCAGTAATATTCGGTGATAAATTATCTGTTATTGTGACGACTATGCCATCGCCTTGAACAAAGAATCTCGCCCCTTCCTCCCAGCTTCTAGGAAACAAAGGTTTTACTATTGGTTTATTAATAATAGCCTCAAGTTCTTTCATTCTTGCGCCTAATTCTTTCAGCTCTGCTGTCGCTTCTTCTCTTGAAATCATTCTCTTCTCCTAACTAATTAACTGAATTGATTATTACATATTAACTATCGCTTGTCAAAA
>JBFKKF010000199.1:0-4717 GCA_041631355.1 Bacteriovoracaceae bacterium
AAGAAAGTAGCTAAGAAAAAAGCTACTAAAAAATTAGCTAAGAAAAAAGCTACTAAAAAGAAGGTAGCTAAGAAAAAAGCTACTAGAAAAGTTGCAAAGAAGAAATAATTAAGACTTCTTTAATACTAGGGCCCTCATTTGAGGGCCCTTTTTTTTGCCAAAAATCGTTTCTTCGTATATTTTTATCTATTATAGGTATTAAATTATTGAGGGAATTACTATGAAAGTTCTTAACCAACTATTTTGGAAAGGTTTAATTGTGGTTATGCCGGTTACTTTAACGGTATATCTTCTGACCGTAGTGTTTATTAAAGCCGAAAGTGTGTTTGGAAATTTATTAAAAGAGCTTCTAGGTCAGAGACTCTATATTCCTGGTTCGGGAATAGTTTTAACGATTATATTTATGATTCTCATTGGAGCACTTGTAAGTAATCTAATTACTGGTTCCGTTATTAATTTTTTCATTAATCAGTTTGAAAAAGTACCTTTTATAAAAGCGATTTATAATCCATTAAGAGATTTGATGTCATTATTCGCGGGCGGTGGACCTGACAATATGAAAAAGGTTGTCTTGGTAAACTTTGAAAAACTAGGATTTAGATCTATTGGGCTAGTGACAAGGGAGGAGTTTGAGGATCTTCCTAAAGGGACCTTTAAAGAATCAGAGATTGCTGTGTATATACCTATGAGCTATATGTTAGGTGGATTCACGACCATTGTACCAAGGTCAACTGTGCAAGAAGTTGATATACCAGTTGAAAAAGCAATAAAACTTGCAATTACGGGATGGATTAAAGCAGATAAGAATGGCCTATAAATGTCCTCTTTGCAGTAGCGATAATACAGAGTTTTATTACACTCAAGAACAATTCCAAAGAGATTTTTATCGATGTGATCAGTGCCATCTGATCTTTGTTGATAGAAATCAATTATTAAGTCATAAAGTGGAGAAGGATCGCTACTCCCATCACCAAAATCATATTAGATCTGAGGGATATGAAAAATTCTTGAGAAGGCTAATTGATCCAGTTGTTGATCGTTTTTCTAAATCAGCACAAGGCTTAGACTATGGGTGTGGTCCCTACCCAATGGCCGCAGAAATTTTCAAGGATGAGGGATTTCATAGTATTACTAGTTATGATCCTCTATTTGCCCCCGATCAAGGGGCTATTTTAGGCTTATATGACTTTATATTACTTTCAGAGGTTATAGAGCACTTTAATCACCCAGCAGTCGAGTGTCGTACTCTGGTCAATTTATTAAGGCCTGGGGGCTTATTATTAATTAGCACTGGAATAGTTGATTTAGTTAAAGATGACTTTAATAATTGGCATTATATCAAGGATGATACTCATATTAATTTTTTTAGTTGGTCTAGCTTTGACTATTTGGCCAATGAGTTTAATTTTGACATAGTTGAAAAAGGTGAGAACTTAATTATTCTTTTGAAAAAATAAAAGTTTGCTCTAGTTCAATCAGCTCATTCTTATCAATTTTTGGAAAACCGATGGTGTCTACAATACTGAAGGTGCATTCACTGTATTCATTAGGGTATTTTTGCTCATCCAGGGCAAACTTTTGGATTTGACCGTTGGACCCAATGGTTAGAAAGATTTTAACCCTTAATCGTTGAACCCCAAACTTTTCAAAAAGATTGGAATTTTTCACACATTTTGCTAGATTTGGGCCCTGAGCTGTTAATTTAGAGATGATTTCTGTCTGAATTTTTCTCTCTCTAGTATTAGGTAGAGTAGAGCAGCTTATAAGAGTTAAGAAAATTAACAGATTTAAAAATATTTGTTTCATCTACTCATAGTATATAAATATTTTTAAAATTTAAACAATTGATCACATAAACTGGAGTACAACTATGAAACCAGAACAGTATCCTAGCGAACCAAGTCATATATGGAATATATTCTACGACTTTACTCAAACTCCTCGACCAAGTAAGCATGAAGATAAAATTAGACAGTATCTACTTGAAATTGCTAATGAAAATAGTCTAGAGCACGTGGTAGATCAAGCGGGAAATATCGTGATTTATGTCCCAGGGAAAAATGGAAGAGAAAATGATGAACCACTTATTATTCAAAACCATATTGATATGGTTACTGATGCTGCTCAGGGGGTAGACATTAACTTTAAGCAAGATCCGCTTAAGCTATCCGTCGACGGAGACTGGCTGAAGGCCATTGGAACAACCCTTGGAGCTGATAATGGTATTGGATGTGCTGCTGCACTTGCAACAATTTATGATAAAGACCTAGTTCATCCCCCTTTAGAGCTATTATTTACTGTTGATGAAGAAACCGGACTTCATGGGGCACTAGGACTAGAGGCGAAGTATTTAAGCGCTAAAAAAATGCTTAACTTAGATACTGAGGAATGGGGAAGCCTCTATATTGGATGCGCCGGAGGAATTGATTATGAGCTAAACCGTGAGTTTAAACTGAACTCGATTAGTGCGGGTAAGAAATGTATAAAGCTAGTAGTTTCCAATTTGGTTGGAGGTCACTCAGGAGTTGATATTCATCAGCAGAGAGGAAATGCTATAAAACTGCTAGGAGAAGTTCTTTTTCAACTTAAATCAGCATTTGACTTTGAACTTGAGGAAGTTAGAGGGGGAAGGGCACATAATATTATACCAAGGGATGCCTTTGCTATTATTTGGGTAAATGAAAGCCAAATGGAGCGACTTCAGGAGGTAGCTTCGACTTTAATTTCTCGTTGGAAGTCTTATCTTCCTAAAGAAGACCAATCCGTAGAAATAGAGTTTGAACCCATGGAGAGAACTGGTGCTGAAGTTCTTTCCCAAGAGGACAGGAATAAAATCATAAGTTTTCTTAACCTTTTTCCCCACGGAGCTCATACTTATGACCTGGAGGATAAATCGCTTGTTTCAATGAGTAATAATTTTGCCAGAATACTACTCGTTCGCGGAAAATTCTATACTCAAGCAAGCCTTAGGTTTTTTGATCGAGAAGAGGTGAAGGCACTAGAAGAGCGTATTAGATCTATTGGAGAAGTTTTTGGTATGGATGTTACCAGTAATTCAGAATATCCTAGCTGGAAGCCAGTTAGAGAGAATAATGTTTTAGAAAAAGTTAAAGAAATCTATAAAGAAATGTATAAGGAAGAAGCCAATATTACTGCTATTCATGCTGGTTTAGAGTGTGGTATTTTAAGAGATAAGATAGGACCAATTGATGTTATTTCATTTGGCCCAACAATCATGGGAGCACATTCTCCCGATGAAAGGGTAAATATTCCAAGTGTTGAGAAATTTTGGAATTTATTTACTGAAACTTTAAAAAGAATTTAATACAAGGAGTATAAATGAGTTACGAAGTTTATAAAATGATCCATGTTGTTTCGATTGTCATCTTTTTTGCACTTTTTGCAGCTGCAGCATACTCTCAGAAGAATGAAAAAAGAGAAAAAATACTAACGGGAGTTTTCCTACTTTTAATTCTAGTTTCAGGAATGGGCTTACTTGCTCGGATTGGTATCCAACATGGAGTTGCTTGGCCAAACTGGGTAAGGGCAAAGCTAACAATTTGGTTAGTCGTAGGGGTGTTAGGCCATATGATGATGAAAAGATTTCCTCAACATGCTGTGAAGAGTTTTTGGGGAAGTGTTGGACTTTTGACGCTTGCTAGTTATTTTGCCAACTTTAAGACATTATTTTAGAAAAATTTTTGCCATCCTGAAGCATTGTTTCTAGAATAAAGGGTATGATTCGTTTCTTACTTAACGTCTATTTCTTTATAATCTTAGCAGATGTTATCTTGAGTTATCTCCCTCAATTTAGAAACGAGGCTTTCGCAAAATATATTAAACAATTTGCAGGATATTCACTAAATCCAATTAGAAAATTACTTCCAGCGGACCTACCATTTGATATTAGTCCGTTGATTGTAATGTTGATTTTACAACTATTACCTGCACTTTGGTAAACAAGGATGTTGCTAAATGTTTGATGAGATTAGTTTTCTCGTACAAGAGACTTTTCAGGATGCTGAGAAAAAAGCGCCTAACCAAGGGCTTTTAAGTCATTTACTATCTGGTAGTAAAGGTAATGAAAGCTTACCAGAGGAAGTTCCTGGGGTTCTATACCACTTACAAGTCAAGGCTTCTACGTTTGTTATTCGTATTCAGCCTTCCGAAAACTTAAAAGAAGATTATCAGAATGTATTAAAGCATGCAGACCTGTATCCAGGGTTGAGGCTACACGAAGCCGATAGTGAGATAAGAGAGCATTTAAGATTTTTTGAGTGTGATAATTTTCAAGTGGCCAAAAGTATTAAAACTCAACTTGGAAATAAAAGATTTCCTTTATTTGAAGAGCATGTATTTAATGTTTCTGACCCAGGTGATAGCTGGTGGTTGGATATTAATGAAAATAACTTTTCCATTCTTTTTAAATTATCTCATACTGATAATATTCAAAAATTAGTGAAATTAGGCCCACTTGGGGATATAGAAAAGTACCAAGAACTTTTTGGTAAGCTAGCTGGTTATTTTGAAATGTTTTTTCCGGTCTCTGAGCACTCTTCTGGCCATGGAAAGTTTCATATTGGTACTAGTGATGAGCACAGTGCAAATTTTCATCATTTTCAAAATATATTTTTAAATGTACATCCATCAGGTCTAATATCTGTGTCACTGGATACAACGGATCTTGTGGTTAATATATCTGATAACTGCACTCTTG
>JBFKKF010000200.1:0-4696 GCA_041631355.1 Bacteriovoracaceae bacterium
AAGTCTTATTTTATCAGGGCTTCTTAGTGGGCAGGAAGTTGAAGTTATTGAAAATTATCAAAAGCTAAATCCAAGGCTTAAACTAGTAGAGGTGATTAAAAAAGGTGATTGGGTAGCCGTATTAATGGAGTGTTCTTGAGGTCAGTATACTTAGAGACTAAATTTGAGCTAGGTGGCGAGTACGATCTAGAAGGTCGAGCCGCTCATCACTTACTGAATGTAGTCAGAGTAAAACAAAATGAAACTATTTTAGGACTAAACGGAGAAGGCGTAAGTGCTAAATTACTAATTCAAGATGTTAATAAAAAAAGTATTTCGTTCAAAGCAATTGAAGTTATTTCTCATCAAAGGAAAATGAAGTTTGATCTATTTATTGGAAAATTAAAAAAGGATGCCTTGGATTTAAGTTTAAAGCAGGCGACTGAACTTGGTATTTCAACAATTTATATTGTTGAAACAGAATTCTCACAAAGATATCGACTTAATCTAGAGAGGATAGATAAATTACTAATCTCGGCCATGGAGCAATCTAATAATCCTTTTAAGCCTGAGATTAAAGAAGTCAAAGCTGAAGAGGTTGAATTCTTAAGTTATGATAAGGTTTTGTGTTTTACTATGGATAAAGAACAGGCCAGGCCTGTGTATGATTTTAGTCAGGACCAAAAGGTTCTGCTTGTGATTGGGCCAGAAGGGGGCTTAAGTATCCTAGATCAAAGCTTAATACTTAATAGCGCCGGGGATAAGCTTGCTATGATAAATTTACCAACTTATATTCTTCGGGCCTCAACAGCTGTGCCAACAGCGGTTGGTTACGCTTTGCGCTAGGTTGATGTGTTGCTGCATTATGAAAAATATGAGATTCTGGCTGTAGAGAGGAAATACTATGGATCAAAATAGTGAATTAGATAATATACTTAATGATTTAGATTTTAAGCCTATCACAGAGGGGTTAGGATTTCACCATTCTTTAAAAGAACAAAAGCAGGTGAAAACGGATCTAAAGTCTCAGTCAGAAAACTTAAAACGAGACTTAGATGCCAGAGTTAAGCAAATGCAATCTCAAAGTATTCAGAGCGAGAAACCAGTTCAAATGGGCGAGCTTGCAGCATTTTATGAAACAGAAAAGCAAGGAATCTCCAAGGATCTCAATGATTTGATATCGGTAGAAGCGGAAACTAGTGAAGTCGCAGATGTGACAGAAACATTATATATGGCAAGAATGATTGCATGGTTTATTGATATCACAATTATTTCTTCTGTTATGTTATTAATGGCCACTGCTATTTATATTAGCTCAGGTATAAGCATATCTTTGAGTGAGATTGCGAATTCGAGAGAGGAACTAGCCTTGTCTGCAGGGGTTCTCTTTTCATTGTTCTACGTATTTTACTTTACAGTATTAGATATGACGAAATTTTCAACTCTTGGTAAAAGAACAATGGGTTTAACAGTGATTTCAAGCTCAAAAAGAGTTAATCTTTTACAATCAACGATCAGATCGATTTTAACCTTAGCTGGAATTCCATTTTTTGGTATGCTTTCAATTCTAAGACTGGTAGATACCGCATCCAAAACTCGAATAATTAAGCGTTAAATATGCAATTGACTGAATTTCTTGAAAAGAACGTAGATAAGAAAATTGTTTTTACAAACGGCTGCTTTGATATACTTCATCGTGGGCATGTGAGTTATCTTAATGAAGCCAAGTCTTTGGGGGATATTCTCATTGTAGGCTTAAATAGTGATGCTAGCGTTAAAAGACTAAAGGGAGAAACCCGTCCCATAAATGCTGAGTTAGATCGAAAATATGTACTTGAAAATTTAAGATCAGTTGATTTTGTCCAAATCTTTGAAGAAGATACACCTTACGAGTTAATTAAGTCTGTCCAACCCGATATTTTAGTAAAGGGAGGAGACTGGACTCCAGATCAAATAGTAGGCTCTGATATTGTTTTAAATAAGGGAGGAAAAGTCCTCTCACTTCTATTTATCGATGGGTATTCGACCACAAAAACGATTGAAAAGGCTTCTAAAGAAGAATAGCTTTGTCACAAAGTGATATCAGTGTTACTTATGCCCTATAATTGCCTAGGATACGAATGAAAATATGGATTGATGCCGATGCATGTCCGAAAATTGTAAAAGAGGTTGTATTCAAGACTTCTTCCCGCTTAAAACTACAAGTATGCTTAGTTGCGAATGCTCAGTTGAATATACCGATGTCTCCCTATATTAGCTTTGTAAAAGTCGAAAAGGGTGCAGATATGGCCGATTCTTATATTGTCGAGAACTCCACCCCAGAAGATTTAGTTATTACAGCCGATATCCCTCTTGCCTCTTTAATTGTAGAAAAGGGGGCGATGGCGATAAATCCGCGGGGAGAAATCTATACAGAAGAAAACATTTCTGAAAGATTATCAGTTAGAGATTTTATGCAAGAGCTTAGAGATAGTGGACTAGATACAGGAGGGCCACCTCCACTAGGGCCAAAAGATAAAGAGCGTTTTACAAATGCTCTGGATAGGATACTAACAAAAAAAAATAAAAACCAACAGGATCACAGTGAAAAATTTTGATACACTAAAATTAATTCCCGTAATAAAAGAACTTGTGAAGGCAAAGGGTTATACAAAGCCGACACCGATACAGGCACAATCAATTCCTCATCTATTAGTGGGAAGGGATTTGTTGGGAATTGCCCAAACCGGAACAGGTAAGACTGCAGCATTTTCATTACCCATTATTAACTATCTCGCAACCAAACAAGTGAAAGTTAAACCTAAACGTACAAGGGTATTAATTTTAACTCCAACAAGAGAGTTAGCTTCTCAAATAGATCAAAACATAAAGTCGTACTCAAGAGGACTAGGGCTCAAAACAAAAGTTATTTTTGGAGGTGTGGGAGCAAACCCGCAGATAAAGGCGGTAAGCGCAGGGCTAGACATCATAGTGGCCACTCCTGGGAGATTATTAGATTTAATGAATTCATCTCATGTAAGCTTTGATCAATTAGAGATACTGGTTTTGGATGAAGCAGATAGAATGCTTGATATGGGATTTATTAATGATATTAAAAAAATAATAAGAAAGCTTCCCAAAGAAAGGCAAACACTGTTTTTTTCAGCGACTATGCCAAAAGATATTGCAGCACTAGCTGATAAAATGCTTATAGACCCTGTAAGAGTTGAAGTAACACCAGAGTCGAGTACGGTTGAAAAGATTAAACAAAGTGTATGTTTACTAACAAAGAACAATAAGCTGCCACTATTAGAAAAAATATTAAAAGATGACCAGATTCATAGCACTCTTGTCTTTGCTAGAACCAAACATGGTGCCGATAGAATTGTAAGGAAATTGGCGCAAGCCGGAATAAATGCACGTGCAATTCACGGTAATAAATCACAAAATAACAGAGAGGCAGCTCTCGCAAAGTTTCGAAATGGAGAAATTAAAGTATTAGTAGCGACAGATATTGCAGCTCGTGGAATTGATATAAAAGAGATTAGCCACGTGATTAACTTTAATTTACCGGAGGATCCTAAAAGTTATGTTCACCGCATTGGTCGAACTGCAAGGGCCGGACGGGAAGGCTTTGCGATATCTTTTTGCGATGAAGCAGAGATGAGTTATTTAAAGACTATAGAAAAGCATATTAAGAAAAAGATTCCGGTCGATACAAAGCAACCTTATCACGAAGATATCAAACCACTAAGTAAATCAGAGCAGAAAAAAGGTAGTAAAAAGCCAACAGTTAAGAAGAATAAAAAACTTAGCATGAGTAAAAAAGCAAGACGAAGAAGAAGTTTTCGAGGCTAGTTGATTATGAATAGTTATATATCCTTTCTTGGATTTGATGAACCAATTAATTCTATAACTCACTTACTCTCAGCGATATTATTTCTCTATTTTGGAGGATTGATGATCTGGAGGGGAAGAGGCAATAAGTTGAGAGTAGCAGCGTTAACGACATACGTTGTTTGTGCCGTTTTTCTTTTTTCCATGAGCGGGGTTTATCACTTACTACCAAAAGGAACAACCCCAAACTATGTACTTCAAATACTAGATCATGCTGGAATTTATTTGATGATCAGTGGTTCATTTGCTCCTTTTCAGATTATTTTATTGCGGGGGTATCAAAGATGGGTTCCACTTATTATTATTTGGATTTTGGGGATAACAGGAGTCAGCCTAACCTCTGTTTTTTTTAGCGATATGCCAGAGTGGTTATTGCTCATTTTCTTTATTTCTATGGGGTGGATGAGTGTATTTACCGTATGGTTTATACGAAAGACGGACCCTGTAAGTATTAAACATTTATTTAGGGGCGGTGTACTCTATACAGTAGGTGCAATTATTGATTTTGTAGGAAGAGGAAATACCTCAACAGAAATTTTTGGCCATCATGAACTATTTCATATCTTTGTTTCCGTCGCTGCTTTTGTTCACCTCTATGGGGTCAACAGAATATCAACCTTTCCTATTTCAGATAAGTTAATTGTTATGATCAAGGAATCACCTAAAGAGGTTAAGGCTTACTTCACTACCGAGAATGCACTCTTTTATGGCAAAGACGATAGTGAACTAAGGACCAAAATAAAAGAGTGGATTGATAAGCAGTATCTTGCTGCACTAAAACCAAGAGTCGTTAAATTGAAGCATTTTTGGGAAGATCAACTATAATTAAAATACTCGCACA
>JBFKKF010000201.1:0-4681 GCA_041631355.1 Bacteriovoracaceae bacterium
AAAAATTTTATTTAAAAATTGATCAGTATCTTTCAGCGTACGCAGCGAGTGGGGATATTTGTTTTTTTGGAGGGTGGCCATCTCGAATGGAAGGGGCCATATGTAAATCCCCGTGGAAGCACAATAAAGACCAACAATTAGCTTCTGAGTTTGGCGATCTGTATACGAGTGAATCTTATTGTGGTAGCTCAAATAAATTTAGATGTAATCCACTACTCTTTGGAGCTCCTGATAGTAGCCCGAAAGGGCTTTGTGTGAATACAGGTGGTAGCTATATTGAACTAACCGAAAAATGTGAAAAAGCCTCCAAGGATAATATTTCGTCATTAATAAAAAAGTTTCAAGATGATGAAAATTACCAACAACATTTATCTAAAATGGGAAGTGCCATTGAAACATTCTGTGGAAAGTATCCTAAATACGATGCATGTGATAATTTACGCAACCGAATTGGTGATATCACAGGTGAGAGTGTTGTAGGAAGTGAGGATGTTCCACTTCTACCAAGTAAATATGCAACGCCTGACAAAGTCCTTAAGGCCTGTTCCTCTTATTTAAAAAATAATGAGGTTGAGGATATTTATGGAATTCTTTCAAGCTTTGAAAAAGGCGTAGAGAATTGCTATCGCTCCGATATTGGAGACTCACAAGGCGACACCAGCTTTTTAGAGTTAAGAAATGAATTTAAAGAACTTGATAAATTTAATTATTTAGACCAATTAAATCGCAAAAAATTTAAGTATATTTCAAAGTCTCTCTTGATCAGCTCTTATGCCTACGGTGAAGGGATTAGTCCTAAAGAAATAAAAAAAGAGATCGAAAAGCGTTTTCCTTTAGCAAAGTCTGAATATAAAAATATCCTAGACGATTTATTTAGAGAGGTGAACGCATCAGATATTCCAAGGGTAAGTTTTGAAAATGAACAGCGCAGGCTCAAAGCTCAAACTCAAAAACTGGATAGGATGTGTGAGGAAATCAATATTGCTCAAGGTTATAACCCAGAGGGAGCAAACCTTTACAATGTAGTGGTAACTAAGGAAATAGAGCAAAGTATCCAAGGTCCACTTTCTCCCTTATTTGGAACAGAAGTATTTCAAGATAAAGTTTATGACCCTTCGGTTAATTACGGTAAAGAATGTTTTAAAGATGAAAATCATAAAATTATTAATCCTGATATCTCTAAAAAAGATTATCAAAATGCGGTAAAAGAAGCTGAGGATAAACTATTAGGTGAATTAAAAGGACTTAAAAAGGCTTCGGAAGTTCTCTCAAAAGGAAAGCTCAAAAATATCGAAGAAGAAATTGAAGACTATATTAAGTACGATAGACCAATCGTAGTGGATGTTATGTTACAGTCTCCTCGAACTGAAATCGACTCTATGAGTGCTTATTTATGCGAAAAAACTCTCGATATAAGTAAAGACACAAAGAGAAGAGACTTTATCTCAAAAGTAGGTTTGGGCGCCTCTTTGGTAGGGGGAGTTGCGTGTGCATTCCCGGTTACCGCACTAGTTGGTTGTCCGTTATTGGCAGCGGGGGTTGCTTCTGAAGGTTATGCGGGTGGGAAAAAAATTATTTCAGGCTCAAACGTTAAAAATCAGGCCCTGTTTAATCAATTACTAAGTGCTAACACATCTTCAGGATCAACTTCTGATAATTTATTGCGCGCACAGGCCGGAAGTAGGGAGAGAGTCGAGGGAGGAATTGATTTAGGTGTTGCTGCTGGAGGAGCCGTTGTTGGTACAGTAGGACGTGTATTGAAAGCAGGTTCTAAAACAGTAAAAGGGGCAAGCTCTGTAGGTAAAGGTAGTGATCTTGCAATGGTTGGAAAGTCCACATCTATCGACACTATTAAAAAAGGCAGTACTGGAAAAGATATCACCCGTTCATCCTTAGCAGATAAGGTACAAGCGCTAACTAGTACTTCCAGAGGAGGAAGTAGCGCAAAGAATATTGTATCAGAGTTTAAAGAATACTTAGGCGGGGTAAAAGAGCTTCCTTCTAGTGTTTTTAATAGTTTTGGACGTGAACCTAGAAATATTGATGATGCTCGCAAATACTTATCAAAAATTTATGGTAAAGATTTATCTGGTGCATCTAAACAAGTGTTAAAAAAGCTTGTTAGGTCACTATATCAAAAATCACATCCTGATAAAAATACGGGAAAATTTTCAAAATTTGCTAAAGAGGAGTCTCAGGCTCTTCAAACTTTAATGAGTAGTATCAAAAAATAATTAATGTAAAAATGGAAGTTTATTAATTGCAATCATTATCCCGGCCAAAACGACCATGTTTCGGGTTAAGCGGATTGTGAGTTTATCTTCGAGGGCAAGTAGACCTTTTTTAACACCTTCAATTTCGATTTGAAGTGTTGTCGCTAGTTTTTTCATATCATTGCGAATGGAACTTTCCATTTCTTTCATATCACTTCGGATAGAGTTTTCCATTTCTTTCATATCACTTCGGATAGAGTTTTCCATTTCTTTCATATCACTTCGGATAGAGTTTTCCATTTCTTTCATATCACTTCGGATAGAGTTTTCCATGTCTTTCATATCGCTTCGGATAGAGTTTTCCATGTCTTTCATATCGCTTCGGATAGAGTTCTCCATGTCCTTCATATCTGATCGAAGGGCCATTTCTGAGATTTGAATATTCTCTTTGGTGGCAAATTTATCGTTCATAATTTCCAGTAATATTTTAATAGTGGTATTCGCCTGGTCTTTGGTAAAACCACTCTCTTCTAAGTCTCTAGTATATCTCATTGCATTAATCATCGGTACTCCTTTTTCATCTCTAAGTACAAAGGCAAGCTCGAGGGAAAGTAAAACTTTCTAATCTATTGAAAATACAGTTAAAAGCTAGAAGGTAAGAGCTAAACTTTCACACTTTGACAGTAATTATTGGCATCAAAGTTTAGCTCAGAATGTCTAAGTTATGGAAATCTAGCTAAGTCGTCAAAAACACGACCGCTACGTGAGATAATACTTTAGTGAAACGCTTCATCTTACGATAAGCCGTTGAGGTATAAATTATGAAAAATATAACAATTATTTTATCTCTATTATTATTGGCAACATATTCTGTTGCTCAGGACGAAATTGTGGTTGGCGGAGTCAATGAAGAGGCTTCTAGTCCATTAGGTACACCAACTGTTGCAGAAAATTTAGCTCCAGGTGAGAAAAAACAGATAGAAGCCAATGCACTGTTATGTAAAAAGAAGCTTGAAAGTAATAGTACAGATATTCAATTTTCAAGTGAGTGTCAGAAAGAAACAGATATTTTTTTAAAGTGCCGATGTAAAGCGACGGAAGATTATAGTCAAAATGATAATTCGTTTTCAAAAAAAGTTGGAAATACTGTCGACCTTTATAATGACGGTGAGATATCCCACGACATTACCGCAATCACATTTAGCTACGATAAAACCAGTGATTTTGGAAGAGAGAAAATTGGTAATCTACCTAACTCCCGAGATGAAATTATTGGTACATGTTCTGAATATTGGTACCAAAACCCTGAACAACAAACTTCTTCAGAGGAGGGGGCTACAGAGAAACAACTAAATAAAGAGTTGATAAAACATGATCCAACATTAGTGATTGAAGAATTTGAACGTGGTAATAAGACAATGTATGTGACCAATGAGGAATGTGCAGAAGTTTTAGGGAACAGATATCTACAAGCAGGTAAAACGAGTGTTAAGGATGTAGAAAAACTATGTTTGGACTTCGCTCACACAACCATAGATTCACAAATTATTAAAAATAATGATGTATCAAAATTTGATGAAGCATTATCTAGTTTAAACGAACCAGAGAAGACGATAAAAAGTATGATCGGCGCCTGCCTGGGTCTTAGAAAGCTTGCACTTGCTAACTCTGGAGAAGAAGCTAAAACATATGCATCAATAGATGCAGGACAACAAGGCTATGGCGGAATAGTTTGTAAGAAAGAAAAAGAGTATACACTAGACTATCAAGCTTGTAAGACAGCGGTCGATTTTTATAATGCAAACTTTGTTGCAGATCTGGTGTCCCCTTTAGTTGAAACTACCTATGGACAGTTAAAAACACTATCTATTGAAGAGGATGCAGTGAAGGCTCAAACAGAGGGACTAGCAAAGGGGCAATCTGCTGCATTAGAGGCCTAAAGAGAAAAGTATAAATTACAGGCAAATATTGAGTTATTGAAAGCGACGAAGGAAACCACCAAAGCGATATCTATGTTTGGTGCCTTATCAAATTTCCCAACACCTAAGTTTGTCTCTGAGTCATGGTGCTCAGATAGACAGAGTGTACTTATTGGTGATGATGAGATGACACCAGATTATACTTGTGCGGTTTTATATGCAGCTTTAAAGAATAATAAACTAAAAGGTGAAATCTTTTATAATAGCAAGGTAAAGAGTACTCTTGTTCAAGTTGGAGCACTAGCTCTTTCCAAAGCAGTAGTTTCCGGAATAGTTGCGAGTGCTTTTCTCAAACAAGCAAAACTAGTAAAAGATGTTAAAGACGAATTTGATAATGCAGAATTTAACCAACCAGAAAATCAATTAGAATTTGATGAAGTCTTTTGTTTAAATAACCCAGCTGCTCCGAGTTGTCGCGGCGGAAGTGGGGGAAGACTTGCTAGCGGAGGTGGAGTCGATTTTGACTTTAGTGGTGGTGCTCAAGGGCAA
>JBFKKF010000202.1:0-4676 GCA_041631355.1 Bacteriovoracaceae bacterium
TAGGGCCCCCGCAATATCATCTATGCGTCTCAAATTTGTTACAGAAAACGAAAACATTTCAGGTGAACTCACTATCAATGGAGCAGGTAGGACATTTCTTGCAAAGTCGATAGGAGAAAACCCTTGGGAAGTTTATAAATTATTAGAGACTGAAATTGATGAGCAACTTCTGCAATGGAAAAAAACAAGATTCCTAGATAAGTTTATTGGAGCACCGATCCCTGAAAAGCAACACCATTTAGCAGGAGGATATGCTGTATGAAAAATCTTTGGAATGATACATTCAATATAAAAAAATTAACCTCTAAAGAAGATTCAATCACAGGGGTTCTTAACCCTATCCATTGGGATAGACACGGTAGAGTTAAACAATTCTCAATTTACTCTGATGAAGAAGAGGATGTCATTATTGAGAAGGGGTTTGATAGAAAAAAACTTTTAAGACTTCTTAATAAACGAGTATTAGCGAAAGGAAAGATACAAACAAATTCAAACGGAGATAAATTCATTTCATTAAAGGCCATAAAAGAAGTATCTGGGCCAACATCTCCTGCAACTCATACTCACAATTTAATGACACCTAGTTTGTGGGGAGAAGAGTATTCCATATCTATCCCTAAAGAATATGCATTCTCTCAGTATGGAAAATTTGCAGACCTATATGAAGAAGCTTGTTAATCTAGGAGGTAAACTGAATGAAGAAATCTATATATCAAAAGAAAGAAATTACTAGAGTAAAAAATCACATTCTTAGTTCTTTTCCTCATGCTAAGAAGGTGGATGTAAAAGTCTTAAGAGGCAAAAAAGGTCTCTTCAAATCTCGAATTAGGGTTATTGCTCCCCAGAAAAAAGAAATGATTGCAATCAAAACTGATGAAAACCCAAAAAAATGTCTTGAAAAATCACACCTGGCTATCATTAAACAAATTCACAAGACTAAAACACGCTGGAAAATGAGTGGTAACTTAGGCCTTAGAAAATTGATGGCTGCCTAAAATCAAAAAAGCAGGGCTTTTTATGGCCCTGCTCCTTCCATGATATTCATGCACAAATAGAAAAATCAATATTATTTCTGTCTTTATAATCGCGCCAAGTCCTTCCTAGTGTAGAATGTCCCATCCATTGCGATATTGCTTCTAAGCTATGACCTTTTTGAAGCATTAAATCAACAAAGCCCTTTCTACCGCCATAAAGTCTATACCCATAACCGAATACTTTTTGCATAACTTGATGATGTGGTCTTTTAAATCTCTTAGAGTCTATTAACTTCATTGCAAATTTTTGCTCATCATGAATAAGAGGTATCGCTTTCCATCGTTCTGACTTTGGAATGGAACGAGTTTAGTTTGATAAGTCCAAAGAACTTGAAGCCCTGTCGATAATGTCTCCAATCTACAAAGGTCATCACTTTTTAGACTATCAATTTCTTTAGGGCGAAGGCCAAGCCATACTGATATAAAAAGCCAATTAAAATTTTCATCACTTAATTTATATTTAACTGAATAAAGTTTTTCTGGAGTTAATGGGATTGCTTTTTTACTTTTATTGGTATCGTAATAACGATCTACTATCCTTTGTCTTTCATGACCCATTGGATTCATCACTGGAAGAAATGGTTTTCCCAGTTTTTTACAAATGAAGTATCCCCACATATTTGCAACAGATAAAATTTTTCCAACATAAGAGATACTATATGATTTTTGAAAAAATAATCGTAAATATCAAAACGCCTTTCAAACCATTCCATTGGATCAATCTTAAGATAAACAATCATTTTTTGCGTTGCTCGCCAGATAATATGGGATCTTGTTATTTTTCTTCGACCAATTTCGGTTTCACTATCTCGATATCTTAAAAATCTTTTTTCAAAGTCATCTGTAAATTCATGAGGAAGATAAACTCCATTTTTCAAATGAAGCCTAATTTCTTTTCCTTTAACTTTTGAAGTCTTCTTTCTTGTTTTTTAAAGTTTTCTTGAGCGTTTAATTGCTTGGCCCGACATCTAGCCTCTTCAATTGTCATCGTGGGTAATATGCCGAGAGGCCTCCACCGATCTTTATCAACGTCCCATTCTTTTTTTGGTTTTTTAGCATATGAATTTTTTGAGTCTTTTTTCTGATAAGAAACAAACTGAACTTTCCACCTTGGCCGACTTTTCTTATTTTTTAATGATCTGATGTAATAACCCACTACCAACTCCTTTTAGGAGCCTTATCGGTTTTTGAGACCACGTCTACCACGTCCATTTCAGACGTGGTTTTCAACTGTAACATACTGATTTCATTGAAGTTCGTGGTGGAGGTGGTGGAAAATGAGTAGATTCAACGCTTTAGGGCTATAGTAGCACCAATGAAGCATTCGCGATTTTTGAATGCATACAAACGGAATACAAATTGCGTATTATTGATTTTTAAGTAGCTCAACTTGATGTTTAAGAGCCCTTGAATATTTCAAAATATCTTCTGATTGAGTTTCATTTAAAAGTAACTCTAAAATTTGAGAAAAGGCTTTCTTTTCAAAACCTAAGTCCAAATCTGTTAATGACTTAAAAACGATATATTCTTTTGAATCAGGAAATCTATTAATCGCCTCTTTAAAAACTTTTTCTGACTTGTCTAACTGATTAATCCAACGATAGGTGCTTCCCATTCCAAGCAATAAACCTTTTTGATCTTCGACAGACAATTTATCAATTTCTTTATATGCCATTTCGTAAAAGACAATAGCTTCTGATTCTTCACCTTTTGCATCATGCATCGAGGCCATATCATAGTTTTCTTTCGCTGATCTCATTTGTCACCTTGTTATTTTTTATATCACTTAAAAGCTATAAAATTTCAATATCTTCTGTTTGACATAGAGGTTATCCCAGTTGCGATTTCCTGAGGTTTCTTCCCCTTTTTTGAAATAACTTCCTCAATTTTATTAATAAATTTCGGTAAGTTTTGGCCATTTGTTTTACGTTTTAGCATATCCAGATAATCACTGAATGCAAAAGTCGCAAAATCTTTTCTGTGCCACCATGCTAAAACAACTGCCTCTAAGGCTTTATCTTCATATTTTTTTGCAACTGCTGTTAAAAAACTATCAGCTGTCAGTGCCTTTGGCTTTACACTCAATTTCACTGCATCTTTAAAATGTTTAAGATTATTCGTAACTAGAAAATCACATTCATTAAAAATAGCCGCTTTAGCTACGACTTGATCTTTTGAGTCAACTCCGTCAACGTCATCTATACCTTCATATCCTTCCACATTTGCATAATCATAAACATCATTCATTTTCTCAAATCTTGCTTTTATATTTTCTGGATTTTCAGAAGGACTATTTTTACATATATTCTTTATCGCTTCTTCAACGACATGCTCAGACCAATATGGTTCAATTAATCCCACACCTGTGTCACAGAAAAACATGATCAAATGATTTAAATTCCAAGAATAAAGTATATTGGCATCAAGGAAGACTGTTTTTTTATTCAAAAATCAATCTCCTCAAAGTCTTCTTCACTATCATCTTGATGAGCAAGATTCTTAGTCTCATCTAAAAGTGAATCTTCTATTCCTCTGAGTTTCATAAGGGCTTCTTTTTTTGCGATCTCTTTTCTCTTCATAAAAGCTATTATTGACTCTGGTACAACTTCGTTTTTCCCATCGTAGTCAACGGAGAGAATATCGCCTCTCTCAATCATTTTGTAGACCGTTGGTCTAGTAACTCCCATAATCTTTGCGGCATCTGTAATGCTACAAAGATCTGTTTCTACAATTACACTCAATTTTTTACCTTCAGATGCTTGGTCCACCATAAATCTTAAAAGTTTTAAAAGATCTTGATCAACATCAAATTCTGTTTCAGACTTTGACAAAGCTTTCTTAAGCACAAGAATCTTTGGTTTCCTTTCAGCTAAACTATCTTTTGTCGGAATTTTAAACTCATTTACAATTCTTTCGACTGACATGGTGTACTCCTATTAAAGTGGTCGATACCTTTATCGACTATCAACTCTAATTACTTTACACTATTTTACATCAATTTACACAATTTTACAACCGTCAACAAAAATCAGGGGGTTAGATAGTTCCTAACCCCCTGTAATTACTTATTGTACTTAAAAAGCTCAACAACTCGGCCCATAACAGCCTCCTCACTAGGAAGAAATCTAAGGCCATCTGTAGCACCTTTTTCGTCCACGCCCGCTAAGCGCAAATAAATTTGCATAGTTTTGATATCTCGCCAGCCTCCAATCTTCATAACTTTCGTCATTTCAACGCCGTCAGAAAGAAGCTGGGTTGCAAAGCATGCTCTTAAAGTATGGAACTTAACAGAAGGTAAACCGATAGCTTTTAAAAATTCTCTAAGCGGTTTAGCTTGTTCTCCCCTAATCCAATATCTTGGTCTTGGTAGAACATTCTTTTCTAATCCTGTAATTGATTTGAGTTCAACTAAAAGCTCATTCAGCTCTGGTGAAATAGGAACACTTCTCCAATAACCAGCTTTTGTGCTTTTAATCTCTTTGGTTCTTTTATTATAGGATTTAGTAACCCTTAAAAGATTATTCTCAAAATCAACGTCATCCCATTCTAGAGCATAAAGCTCTCCACTGCGCATACCTGTTAGTAAGGCCATAGACCAAATTGGATACCATTCGTGTTGTTGTTTTTTTGCTTCAAACAAAA
>JBFKKF010000203.1:0-4671 GCA_041631355.1 Bacteriovoracaceae bacterium
ACCAAATCTTGCGATAAATAAGTAAGCTTGTGCTGCCGGGTGAATGAATCCTCCTACTCGTCGGATTCTTCTTGGATAGATCCCTACACCAAATCTTGCGATAAATAAGTAAGCTTGTGCTGCCGGGATCTATTGAGCGTTATAGTAGTCATCACCATCCAGAATAGATATACCCGAGCTTGGATCTTCACTTTCTTCCTCCAAGCTCTCTTCATCAGGGCCGGTTCCCTCAACAAAAGACTCAATAAATCTATTTGGTCCATCCGAGTAGGCCTTTCCCGTCACCCCATCAACTGCAATATTTATAATTCCACTTGGAACTTGAAAATCAACGTCACCTAGTTTCGACAAAGCTTTATGCATATAGTTCTTCCAGATTGGTAAGGCGGCCTTGGCTCCTGTTTCCCCAAAACCTAAAGTTTGGTTATCATCAAAGCCTGTCCAAACGCCGGTAACTACCTTAGGTGAAAAACCAATAAACCAGGCATCTACATAATTATTTGTCGTTCCTGTTTTACCTCCAATAAATGAAGAAATATCTCTGGCTCCTCTACCTGTACCATTTTGAACGACACCCTTTAATAAATTAGACATGAGATACGCAAGTCTTTGATCATAAACTTGCTCATCATTTAAATTTACTAAGTAAGGATTTTGTTCTTCCACAACTTCCTCTTCACCTTCTAGCTGATCTATTTCTACAATATTTTGATTTAATAGATTATTTGTATCTACTTCGTTAGCTTCTTCAGCTTCGGACTCAGCTTCATCTTTATCAAGGTAGTAGACTTTTCCATATCTATCTTTAATCGAAAGTATGGACTTCAACTGAATTTTCTTTCCTCCGTTAGGAAAAATACTATACATTTTAACCAAATCTAATAAATTAACTCCAAAGGAGCCTAGTGATATACTTAGGTCTTTTGGAAGTTCAATATCAATACCTTGCCTTTCAACAAAATTGATTATTTTTTCGACACCAACATCTTGGGCAAGTTTAATTGTTGGGATATTCCTACTTGTCTCTAATGCTTTTCTATAGGTAATAGTTCCTTTGAACTTTCCATCATAGTTCCGAGGCTTCCAACTAAGAGTGCTATTTCCCATACCCAAAGCCGCTGGCGAGTCTAATAGAATTGACGAAGGAGTGTATCCCTCCTCAAGGCCCACGGCATATATGATAGGTTTGAAAGCCGAGCCTGGTTGCCTATTAGATTGAACAGCTCTGTTGAACTGACTTTTTGAAAAATCACTTCCACCAACCATTGAAATAATTTCTCCTGTCTCCGGTGAAATGGACAACAACGCTCCTTGAGCATCAGGCTCTTGCTCTAGTTTCGCGAGATAAAATTTTTGTTTTCTCATCGCCTGTTTTAATTTTTTATTACTTTCTAAATTACTTCTGAAAGTTGACCACACATAATCATAAGGACTTGTTAATTTTTTATTAATTTCTACCAGGATGATATCACCCGTCTTAAAAACACTTTCGGGACGGGTCTCATAACTCCAATAATGTCTTTCTATCTGGATCTTTCTTTCATGAACCCATCTGAAATTATTATAAGGGATCATTAACTTCAAACCCGCATAGTTTGCATAGATCATTCGCTGAGAGTTACTTACTTTTGTGACCACAGCTTCTACAGGTTTAGAGAAGTCAACAAAGTCTAAAATTTTTGATTCTTGATCAAGGTTTCCTATTTCTAAAAAATGTTTCGCCGGAACTTTACTCTCCTTTAACGCTTCTTCTTCTTGAACTACTAACCTTTCAATTTCTTTTTCTTCTAGTTGAAACTCTCTTATCGTTGTTCCATCTGGATTAAAAATTAAATAGTTTGAAGCATCATTATAAATGTCCACTCTTTGTTTGGTTAGAAATTCAATAATCTGCTCTTCGCTATCTAAGTGTCCCAAAGGTCCTTTGTACCCTTGACGTTTATCTATTGCTCTGACACCTCTTTTAATTTCTGCTTCTGCTTTCTCCTGTAAGGACCAATCTAGTGTTGTGACAACTTCGTAACCATTTGTTAGAAATTCTTCCTTCCCAAATTTTGCAATTAATCTCTGTCTGATCCAATCTGTAAAATATCCTGCTCGTAGCGGTATTGGTTTTCTTATTTGAATTTTAATTGATTCATTTAACGATTTTTCATGCTCGTCTTTGGTGATCTTTCCCGTTTTATGTAATCTTGAGAGTACATACCGTTGCCTAGCTTTTGCCATCTCAGGGTTTACATATGGTGAATATCGGCCAGGTGCAACTAGTAACCCAGCAACAAGAGCAACTTCTGCTGTGGTTGCCTCTGAAAGCTCTTTATCAAAGTATCCTCTAAAGGCAGACTTCACACCATAATAGCCGCCACCCAGGTAAACTTGATTCAGATATAAAAATAAGATCTCTTTTTTAGTTAGTTTTTCTTCAATTTTTTTTGCTAGAATTAAATCTTTTATTTTACGAGTAAATGTTCTTTCGCTCGTTAATAATAAGGACTTCGCAACCTGCTGAGTTATTGTTGATGCACCTTGAACAATTTTCCCTGCTTTTATATTTATCAACATTGCCCGCGCTATCCCCATATAGTCAATGCCTGAGTGGTTATAAAAGTTATCATCCTCTGCGGCTAAGAATGCGTTAATTACTTTGGGTGGAATTTCATTAATCGTTGCTAACTCTCTCTTTTCTTTAGATAGCTCCATTAATAAATGTCCATCTCTAGAATAAACCCTACTTGGAATTGGGGGGCTATAATCTGATAGTGAATTAATTTGAGGTAAATCAAATGAAATAATAATGATAATACCTAAAACAAACAAACCGCCTATAATGGATAAGCCACCAAGTGCAAATGCAATCCTTAATAATAACTTCAAAACTTCCTCGCTCTTTTAAGGAGTATAATTATACCAATATTTTAATTTTCTTTAATCTCTTTTTGCCAAATATCAATTTTTTCAGCCAAGTCTTTCACGAACGTATCTATTTGATCTTCATAACCTTGTTGAATACGATTTATTGGAGAGATTTCATCAAGATACTCGCTTTTCTCTTTTTCAAAAATAGTAATCTCATCCTTTTCCTGTAACATTCGACCTAGGTAACTAGTATAGACTCCCCAATTCAATGCGCGAAGTGACTTAAACTTCGGATTCTTGGGCAAGAACAATACTGATAGTCTAAAATCTACCGCTGAATTACTAGAATTCACCATTGATGGACTTAGTTTGCTAAACACCACCTGATCGCTTTTAAGATTAATTGACTCTTTTACTGCTGTAGTTATTTTGCCATCTGACTCTACTTTAATGCTTTTTACTTCATTTTTAAAGTAACCGACCAGGCTCGCTAGGTGATTCAGTTTTTTATTTTCAAACTCTTCTTTAACAAATTCATTAACAATCTGTATCCATTCTTCACTATAGGCCTCTAGTGCCCCAAGTTTTTTAGTTAACTCAAATAACTTCCATTCTAGGTAACTTGTATTCTTATTTTTAGCATACAGTAGCGATATAATGAGACCAAACCCCGTGGAATTAATAACCGAAACCTTAATTTTTTTACGCTCTAAGTCTTTAAGTAATTTTACAACGGCTAAACTTTGATAGATTGAGGGGTATAAATTTAATTCTATAATCGGAACTTTTTCTTCAGTAGCTGACAAGCTTTCACCTGAGCTATCAAGCCTTTCATCACTGTTAATTTCGATCTGGGGATTATTAGAACTAAAGTCGACTGTTCCTATAGAGTTTTTATCTTTTGGTGTAGCGCAAGAGAATAAAAGTACTAAGACTAGCCATCTCATTACTCGGGGTACTCTTCCTCAACTAAAGAGTCCGTCAGTACCTGTATTTTCTTTTCAGCTTCTTGTAGCTTTCCTCGGCACGACTTATATAGCTCTATACCTTGTTCAAACTTAGCAATGCTCTCATCTAATGTTAACTTTCCTGACTCAAGGGCAGATACTAAATCTTCAAGTTTCTCCAGTGATGATTCAAAGTCTTTCTTACTCATTTCAATTTCCTTAAGGTCAAAACATTGACATTAATATAAGCAGTATATTCCTATTTTGTATTAATGACTGTCAGTATTCTAGCATAATTTAAATGTATATTCTAATTATTTGGGGGACTTAGAAAGTAGGCTAATTTTTCCTCTGATATATATTTGTCACTCTGATTGCTAAGATATTAAGAGAATGAGCATAGTGTGGATTTTATTTCCCACCTCTCATATATTTCAAGGAGATAAGTTGAAAAATATTTGGGTTCCCCTATCAGGTCAAATTGCACAACAACGTAAGGTTGAAACTATCGCCAATAATATTGCGAATGCAAACACTGCAGGGTTCAAAAAAGATGAACTAACCTTTAAAGAGCACCTAACAGCTCTCAGTCGACAAGGTGAGATCATTGATCTACCAAGAAAGGAATGGAGTCCAGATGATTTTTATCGAAGCCAAGGTGCAGAGAATTCATTTGTAAAAGTGGATGGTAGTTATACCAACTTTGAACAGGGAGGCTTAACCCCAACTCATAATCCGTTAGACCTTGCACTTTTTGGTAAGGGTTTTTTTGAAGTATTAACTCCAAATGGAATCAGATACACAAGAAAAGGAAACTTTACTCTGTCAAAAGATGGTGAAGTTGTTACTGAACAAGGTTATAAATTAC
>JBFKKF010000204.1:0-4659 GCA_041631355.1 Bacteriovoracaceae bacterium
CTCTCCATCACTGTCGATCTTGTTGATATGGATGAAATTGATATGGATTTCCTAGAGCTTATTCGATCTCAAATGGTTCCTTTATGACGTTTTCCATTTAGGATGTCCTCCGTCGGAGCGTAATCTTACTTTACTAGTGATCAACTCTGGCTAACCATATAAGAAAGGAGTTATGATGAGAGTTTTAAATTACTCAGTAAATGCCGGCCTTGGAGTCATTTTCCCCGCCAAAACTTTTATTATAGAGGGTGAAAGTGATCTCTATATTATTTCCCCCGGTCCCCTTAATGAAGAAATGATAAAAGAGCTCAGGAAAAGTAATAAAACCATCAATTTTATCTCGCCAAATAATTTTCACAATATGTATCTTAGTTATGCCAAAGACTTATTTCCAAATGCTAATTTTTTTGGGCCTAAACGATCCATGAAAGTTTCAGAAGTGGATTTAAAACCCTTAAATGAGCTCAAACAAAGTGAACTTAAACAAATCCAGATTAAAGGTCATAAGACACTGTCGGAAACTTGTTTTTATAATATTAATACTAAAGAATTAATTTTAACTGACCTGATCTTTAATATGCGCCACAAAATGAATTTCATGTCCAAAACAGCATTTATAATGGCCGGTACTTACCACAGGATTGGAACAAGTCGGCTAGTAAAGCTTGGTATTAACAATAAAGAACAATTCAAACAGTCACTAATTGAACTTTCCAAGCTTGATACCACAAGTATCTATCTGAACCATGGATCAAAACTTACACCGGATGAATTCAAGCAACATATTGACCAATTAATTCTTTAGTTTTTAATCACTTAAGTACTCTTTTTTTTTGCCTAAAAAACAAGTACTCTAACTAAACATGAAGTTAATTTTAATCACTATGACTTTATTTACTGCGTTGCCAAAAAGCACTCAAGCAGGGGTTTTCCCCCTAGCAGCTTCCTATGATGGAATTGGAGGAGTTTATGGAGTGGCGTACTCTCAAAAATTTAGCGAAGGTCATAGCCTCTTAGTTGGAGGCGCCGGTGGTGATCTCACCGCTTTTGGAGCACTCTACACTAAAATGTTTAACAAAAACTTTGAAGTCTCCTTGGGTGCATTAGTATTTGATAATGTACAATTAACTACTACATATGAGAGAGGTTTAACTGATGATGAAAATGACCGCTACCTTTTAAACTTTAAAGGTAATGCCTATGCCCTAGGTTCTAAGTTGTGGTTACTTTCTGATTATCTCGTTTTGGGATTCTCTGCCACCCAGTCGAAAATCGAATTTGACTCTTACCAAGACAGCTCGCAAGATGAAATTAGTTTAACCGGTGCAAATCTTTTTGATATTGATACCACTGAATTAAAGCTTTCAATAGAAGGTCGATTTTATGACAATCCTCGAGTACCGACAATGGGCATTGGAGTCTTAGGAAGTATTTCCGATATAAGTGGGCGAACAGGGCAAAGTGATCAAAAGGTTCTAAATTATGGAGCTAATATAATAGCTCCACTAAGCTCCTTCTTTTCCCTAAGGTTAAAAGCACAGTACAGTGACGCAATAGTTAGAGTAAATACAAGTTATGACACTGATACAGAAATTAGAACAGCTCTAGGTGCTAATTGTTCTAGTATAGTTGACGCATCTGAGAGGGCCAGTTGTGAGCGCTTAGAAAACAACTTGGTGGATTATATTTTACTTAATAATACCCGCGGTACAGCGACTCCAATAGGAGGAAGTGGAGGGCCAAGGTCCTTTAGACAACTCCGATTTAAAGCTGCACACACTGCACTTTACTCAATTGAAGGACATACTTCCCTGTCAAAGTTATTTAATTTCTTAAACAATAAAAATTCTAATTTTTTATTTGTTATCTTTCATGACACAGGTTACGCAAACGATGACAAGTCAAGGTTATTTGAAAACTTTAAAGTTTCAAATGGAGTCGGTCTTAGAATTACTAAAGGAAGTAATGCTATTAACCTCCAAGCTGCCAGAGGTAGTGATGAATCTAGTTCTTGGTCACTTAGCTTGGGGAGTGCCATATAAACTTACAATTCTTTAAGCATAAAATTGCTAGCTCTATCCAGTACTGCATCCTTTAAATAAAAAAGCCCGGTAAATACCGGGCCCACTTGCTTTATTTTTTTGAAATTATCTCATTTCTTTAAATGTAACTTCACCTGTTTCGATATTGTGAATGGCGCCGACAATTCCAATCTGACCAGCATCAACCATTTCTTTAATAATCGGGCTATCAGAAAGTATTTTATCAACTGTCTTATCCACATTAATTTCAGTTACCTTCGCTACAAATTCTTTATTTGCAGAACTTCTGTCTCCCGTTACTGTTTTTTCAGCTTCAACTGCTGGAGCGATTTTATTTAAAAGCCCAGTAAGATTTCCCATTTCAACATGGTCACATGCACCTTTAACAGCTCCACAATGAGAATGCCCTAGTACAACTATAATCTTTGATCCGGCAAGCTTACAACCAAATTCCATACTTCCTAGGATATCTTCATTAGAAATATTTCCGGCTATACGCACGCTGAAAATATCTCCTAAACCTTGATCAAAAATCAACTCAGCTGAAGTTCTGGAGTCAATACAACTTAAAATAACAGCAAACGGATGTTGTCCATCAGAAGTTTCATTTGCCTGTTGTAATAAGTTACGATTGATCTTTAAATTATTAACAAATCTTTTATTCCCTTCCATTAATAGCTCAATTGCTTGCTTAGGGGTTATCTTGTCTTGCATTTCTTTAGTTAACGTTTTCATATATGAGTACTCCTAATTATACTTTTCTTCGAATTTAATATTTCTTGTATTTGCATTTTCTTTGAAATCATTAATGACCTCAACCACGTCATGGGCCAAAGCTTTATTACTCGTAAAATCTAAAATGACTTTAGAATCAGGATTAATCTTTTTTAAAGTTTTCATTATTCCCGCTTTGTTTAAGAATGTTACTTCTTCTGCAAAGATAACCTGATGAACTTCTTTTCCACCTTCAACTTTAGTGTTCACTTTAACTTGATGAGAATTATTATAACTAGTTAGCAAGGTGAAATAAATTCCAAATGCCATACCAATTCCCAACCCAACCAGTAGATCTGTCAACAAAATACCTACGATAGTTGCAACAAATGGAATAAACTGATCTTTACCCAAGCTATACATTTCTTTAAATAAAGCAGGCTTAGCTAATTTATAACCTACAATTAATAAAATTGCGGCCAAACTTGCTAGTGGAATCATGTTTAAAACATTCGCAATAGTCATAACACTAATGAGTAAAAAGAAACCGTGGAGAATTGTGGATAATTTAGTTTTACCACCAAAAGCTATATTAGCAGAA
Source organism: Bacteriovoracaceae bacterium (assembly GCA_041631355.1). Lineage (GTDB taxonomy): Bacteria > Bdellovibrionota > Bacteriovoracia > Bacteriovoracales > Bacteriovoracaceae. The sequence continues at coordinate 3,358 of JBFKKF010000204.1, forward strand.
CTTCTTACAATAACTTGAGTTACAGGTAGTCCACCAATTAATCCTGATACCATATTACCTAGGCCTTGTGCCTTAAGTTCTCTATTTGTTGGTGTTATGTTTTTCGCAGGATCTAGTTTATCCGTCGCTTCTACACATAAAAGAGTTTCTAAACTTGCAACGATCGCCATGACAATTGCTATCTTCCACACCTCATACTGTCCAATAGCTGCAAAATTTGGAAACTTAAACTGTGCTAAGAATTCAGTAACTCCTCCTGGATCAGGAATAGATACAATATGATCAGGCATAAGAGTAAATCCCATAAAGCCAGCTTGGTATAGAGCATTCATTAAAATACCAAAAACAACAACGACAATTGGTCCTTGAATCAGTTGAAAGATTTTATGTTTTTTGGATAAGACTTTTTCCCAAAGAACCAAGATCCCAAGACCAACAACACCTATAAGCACAGCTCCTGGTGTAACTGCATCAAAAGCATTCATCAAGGAAGTGAGGGTGTTTTCACCAGTAACTTCTAAAAAAGACCAATCACCTTCTGGATCTTTATCGTAGCCAATCAAGTGGGGAATTTGTTTTAAAATAATTAGCAATCCAATCCCACTAAGCATTCCTTTGATTACCGAAGAAGGAAAGAAGTATGCAATAACTCCTAGTCTTGCAAATCCCATCAGTAATTGTATTACTCCTGCTAGAAATACACTGAGAAGAAAAACTTCCCAAGCACCTAAGCTATCAATTGCATTTAGTACAATAACGGCAAGTCCTGCCGCGGGGCCACTGACTCCCAAACTGGAACCACTTGCAGCTCCAACAATAATTCCCCCAACAATTCCGGCAATAATTCCCGAAAATAGTGGTGCTCCAGAAGCCAATGCAATTCCTAAGCAAAGAGGTAGTGCTACAAAAAATACAATAATACTGGCCGGAAGATCGTTTCTTAAATGTTTAAATATATCTGTGTTCACGTAAATACTCCTTAAGTAAACCTACTTAATTCTATCTAATAATATGTTTGTTATCTCGTAGAGATAAAATGAATTTTTTATGAAGTACGGGGAGGCTTTATCTCTGGCAGCAAATAACCAGAACTAAGGGATAAATTCACATAGAGGTGCATTGCACCCTGAGACGATTTTAATGATATCTTTTTTCTATTATCACTGTTAAGACTTGTAATAAATAAGGGCTCGTACTCAAGATTTTCAGTTGAGCTATCATTTTCTGCAGGACTTTCAGACTCGACTTCGTTACTCATATTATTTGCAAGTTTTTTCAAATTCAACTCAGGAACTTGAAAAC
>JBFKKF010000205.1:0-4640 GCA_041631355.1 Bacteriovoracaceae bacterium
CGCTTCCCAAGTTGAAATTGAATCAAGGCTTGAGCTTCCTGCCACTGAGACCACATAATAATCTCCTGCAATAGGATTAGTATTGGCGCCACCGCTAGCTAGAACAGCTGCGCTACTAGTGGTATTACTTGAAGCATCCCAAGTTCCCGCCATATTAAGTCCACTCATGGGTTTAGTTTCCCACTTCGTAATAGCACCATTAAAAACTAAAACGTCTCCATCATTAGCACCCATATCTGAAAGACTTGCCAGCGTCACTGCTCCATCATTTAGAGTAAAACTCACCTGAAAAGTTGCTGCTCCATGAGCATTGGAAAGAACAAGAGAAAATACTTTTCCCACACCAAAGGCGATATTTTTTAAACCATTGGCAATGATTTGAGATGAAGATTTTGATTCAATACTAAAGCTCTCTGAAAAACCGTCTGCGGTGATCTTTACTTCAGTCACTTCATCCAGATCAACTCCAGAAATTTTTAATTGATTATTTTCGATAGAAAGATTTGTCACTTGGGAGGATAATGTGCCTTGAGACTTAGAATCAAGCCCCGAAAATTTGAGTTCTGGCTCTTTCTGAAAACAAGAACTCACCAACAGCAATATTAATATCAAGCTGGATAATTTATAAATACACAAACTCCCAATACCAAATGATTAGTATCATTATAATATCGGTCTAAGTGCCACCCAACTTTAACCTAATATCAAGTAGTTAGATGTGAAAACTATAGGTCAAATAGACTAAACGCAAAAAATTATTGTCACTATGTACCTAAGTATCTAATTTTATGTTCAAATGAGGGGTTTTGTAAGACTCTTTTACTTGATCAATCACCTCTAGAATTGCAGTATAGTTCATCACAAAAGAGAAAGGGAAAATACATGAAATTATTATTAGTAGTATTTGTAATGGCCACTTCTGGACTGGCCCTTGGTTCAACTCCAAGATTTGATAATTCCAGATTATTTATTTCACTTAAAGATAATGCGAAACTTCCGAGTTCAAACTTAATTAAAAGCGCAAAGCACTTATTTGCAAACCATTATTTAGTTCAGACCACAAGTGCCGTAAAACTTCAAAGAGTTCTAGCTAAAAACACAAACGTGCTTGCAACTGAAAAAAATTATTATGCAGGAAAAAGAGAATTACCGACTCCTAACTTCAATAAGAATGGTGACGATGAAGAAGAAATTGAATGGTTTGATTACAAGTCATTCAACGACCCTTTGGTAGGAAGAATTTGGTCTTTTAATGACTCTGATGCAAATGGTGTTTCAGTAGATAAAACTTACCTTTCACCACTTAGAAGACCAGAGGAAGACATCATCGTTGCTGTTGTTGATACGGGTGTTGATTATAATCACGAAGATCTTAAAAACGTAATGTGGAGAAACGAAAAAGAAATTCCTGGAAATGGAATTGATGATGATAATAACGGATACGTAGATGACGTATACGGTATTGATACTCTAGAAAAAAACGCCGATGGAAGTGCTACTGGTGATCCAATGGCCAGTCATGCCCACGGTACCCACGTTGCAGGAACGATTGCAGCTGAGCAAAACAACGGAATAGGTATCGCTGGGATCGCATCTAGAGTTAAGATCATGGCCATTAGAACGGTTCCTGATAATGCTGATGAAACTGATGCTGATGTTGTTGAGTCCTTCTTATATGCTGCCAGACATGGGGCAAAGCTGATCAACTGTTCCTTTGGAAAAAATCACAATGAAGGTGGTGGTATTGTTGATACAACTATTGATTGGATTGGTACTAAGCATGGGGTACTTGTCGTAGCCGCTGCCGGAAATGACTATGGAAGAGATATCGATAGCAGAAGAACTTTTCCTGCATCATTTGATAGCGATTACCTAATGGTAATTGCCTCAACAAATAAAAGAGGTAGCCTCTCATTTTTTTCAAACATTGGTCCAAAAAATGTTGATGTGGCCGCTCCAGGATCATCAATTTACTCCACTGTTCCTGGCAATCGTTATCAAAATATGTCTGGAACTTCTATGGCAACACCTACTGCGGTTGGGGTCGCTGCTGAGGTACTAAGTAACTTTCCTGAACTTTCTCCATTACAACTAAAGAAAGTTCTAATGAAGTCAGCAACACCAGTAAAAAGATTTCAAGGAAAAATGGTTAGTGAAGGAAGAGTTGACTTGTACAATGCTCTTCAATACACCTTAATTAATTTTCCAAAATTATAAATTAGATATTAAATTCTAAAACATAGGGCGAGGTTTTATCCTCGCCTTTTTTTATGGGGTGAGAACAATATGCTTAATAATATCTTCCTCAAAGCCTTCCATGATTTTTTCTTCTTCAGGGCTTACTTCATGATCGTAGCCACACAGATGCAAAAAGCCATGAACGCTTAAGTGAATAAACTCTTCGATGAATGTTAGTTTAAATTCTTCAGCCTGCTTCTCACAAACACTACGACAGATAAATAAATCTCCCAATTCAACTTGATTATTAAAACTATCTATATCCCCTTCTCGTAATGACTCTTGAAGTGGAAAAGAAAGAACATCGGTAATCTTATCTTTATTCCGGTGTTCCTTATTAAGCTCATGAATGGACTCAGTATTGACTAGGTTCATATTGAGTACATAAATATTCTCTAAATCCCTCAATTCGGTATTTTTAAACCACTCCAAACCCGAAAGCATACACCTAATTGCATGTTGAAAACTTTCTATTTCCTCCTCAGTCAGGTCAAAGTCATCGTAGAAAAAATTAATTTCAAAATTATCAGATTCAATCCAAATTTCTTTTTCCACTCTCCCCCCTAGGATTTTACGGACTTGATATTCTATATTAAGATAGGGCCAAAATGAACGGAGATCAAATGAATTATCCTAACTTCGAAAATCTTATGCAAGTTGTTGCAAAATTACGTGAACCTGATACTGGTTGTCCATGGGACTTAGCACAAACCCATGAAAGCTTACTCAAATACCTTATTGAGGAATCTTATGAATATGTTCATGCCGTAGAAGACGCTGATAAGAAAAAGATGGAAGAAGAAATCGGTGATGTATTATTTCAAGTTCTACTTCATACAAAAATAGCCTCAGAGAAAAAACACTTCGACTTAGAGTCAGTCTCTAAGGTGCTAGCGGATAAGATGATCAGAAGACACCCTCATGTGTTTGAGGATTCCTCACTTGCTAGTAACCCAGAAGAGGTTATTGCTAATTGGCAAAAGATTAAGGCCAAGGAGAAAAAACATAAGTACCATATTCGTATCGATGATGCCTATGCACCGGCCCTCTCGGCCGCCCATAAAATCGGTGAAAAATCTCACGCCATTAATTTTGATTGGGATAATATCCAAGATGTTTTTAAAAAAGTTGAAGAAGAAGTCCAGGAAGTAAAAGATGAACTTGAATCTATGGCCTCAAAAGAGATGATATTTGAGGAAATTGGAGATCTACTTTTTTCAATTGCTCAGCTTGCTAGACACCTAGACATGGATGCTGAAGAGGCCCTAAAGCAAGCTAATTTAAAGTTTGTGAAAAGAATTAATTTAGTTGAAGATAAAGTTCGTGCCAAGGGAAGTGAAATGAAAGATCTTCCTACCAATCAACTTGAAGCTGTTTGGCAGGAAGTAAAAAAGCAATTAAAAAATAATTAACTTAGCCCCGCTCTCTCAAGTAAAGCATCTGTTGATGGCTCACGCCCTCTGAATTTTTTAAATAACTCCATCGGATCTTCCGAACCACCACGCTCTAAAATATTTTCTTTAAAACTTTTAGCAACTTCTCTATTAAAGATTCCCTTTTCCTGAAAAAGTGAGAAAGCATCTGCATCTAAAACTTCTGCCCACTTATAGCTATAATAACCGGATGAGTATCCTCCAGCAAAAATATGTCCAAATGAAGTGGACATCGCCGAGTTAGACTCTTTTGGGTAAAGATTCACATCATGCATAGAGTTCTTTTCAAACTCTTCCACATCGGAGATCGTATTGGGATCCGCTAGGTGCCAATCCATATCAAGTTTAGAAAAGCTCATTTGTCTCAAAGTGGCCAAGCCTTCTAGAAACTTATTGGACTCCTTAATCTTCTCAACAAGTTCCCCTGGCATGGTTTCTCCTGTTTCATAATGCTTAGCAAAGATATCTAGACACTCTTTTTCCATCACCCAGTTTTCCATAATCTGGCTTGGTAACTCGACAAAGTCCCAAAACACATTAGTACCTGCAACGGATTTGTATTTAGACTTTGCCAACAACCCATGAAGTCCATGTCCAAATTCATGAAATAAAGTAAGGACCTCATCCAAAGTAAGAAGAGAAGGTTTCGAAGCCGTAGGTTTAGTGAAGTTACAAACATTAGTAACAAATGGTCGCTTAACTTCTCCAAACTGATAACCAGCTTCCCTAAAAACGGTCATCCACGCCCCTGGTCTCTTCTCTGGGCGAGGAAAAAAGTCACCGTAGTAGAGACCAACATATTCGTCACTCTCATCACGAACTTCATAAACCTTTACATCTTCGTGATATTTAGGAAGGTTATTTCTTTCAATGAATTTCAATCCATACAATTTATTTGCAATTTTAAATACTCCATCCAAAACATTTTCTAACTTAAAGTATGGACGGAGAACTTCATCATCAAAATTA
>JBFKKF010000206.1:0-4637 GCA_041631355.1 Bacteriovoracaceae bacterium
AGTACCCATACCGGAGTTATTAGTTCGGCAAATATTAAAATGAATCAGTCTATAAGTCGCCCCTTGGGCCTTACTTTAGATAAAGCACAGTCAGGAAATACTGAAGGCTATATTGGGGATATTATCACTCACGAACTAGGTCACTTCCTAGGTCTCTCGCACTCTGAAACAGTGGGAGCAACAATGGTTTATTCCGTTTTTAAAGGTCAATATAGCATTCACGATGATGATAAGGCCGGAGTTAAAAGCTTATACAATATTAGTAGTAATGGAGCTTTGAAAGGTACAGTGATTAATGAGGGAAAAAGTGGACAATTTGGTATTCACGTACAAGTAATTTCTGTGGCAAATAATTCAGTTGTGCAGGGACAAGTTACCGATGAGAATGGGGAATTTTATTTTGATAATCTCCCACTAGATGATTCATATTATATACTGATTTCACCGTTGAGAAATACAGACACTCTGCCTGAATTTTATAAGAATGTGAATTCAAATCAGTGTAATTTAAAGTCGTTTGTACCAAGTTTTTATATGAAATGTGGTGCTGGTGGTAAAAGTCGTCCTCAAGTGTTTGAGTTAAACAGTGAAGAGGACTTTATTGATGTCGGAAGTGTAACGATAAGATGTGATGAGAATCTAGAATCACAATATTTAGTAAATAAGTTTTCTCAAATAGAAGCAACACAATTGATTGCAGATTATAGAAAATCAGGCGAAGTGTATAATGGAATATTTTTCGAAGATAATGTAGAAAATAATACTCCTGATTTATTTGAAATGGATTTAACTTATTTGGATCCGACTTCGATGGTTCTTAATACTTCAGTTTTAAGTGCTGGAATTGGAACCCCGATAGATTTTATTGTTCAGATAAAAAGGAGCGATGAGTTAAACTGGAGTACTTATAAAACCTCGAGAGATAGCTTAGATAAACTCAACACAGACTTTACATTCCAGGTACAGTTGAGCCCCATTGCCTCAGACAATATTTTTCAGATAAAGGTGTATCCTGTTGAGCTAAGCTCAAGTGATACATTTGAAATCTTTTCAAGTAAGGACTTAGTAAACGATAATTTAATTTATACTATAACAACTCAGGTCGGGTATAATTCTCAGGGGGAGTTTGTCCCAGTTAAAAACTTAAGCTCCTATCCATATAGCGACAATTATTTTTGTCCAGAAGGTCAATCAACTTTTGTTTCGAAAGGCTTTACTCCGTTGAATAAATCTCCGTTTGATGCAGGGCAACTGGGGCAAAATAGTGCTGTTGGTTGTGGCACAATTGATACTAGTGGTGGAGGCAATAGAGCGTCGAGAGTTGGATTAAGTTTCTCATTGGGATTTTTAATTATCGTTTTCTTTAATCTATTTGCGTTTAGAAGACAGAATTCTTTGTCTTAACTCTAATTTTTTTATAATATTTAAAGGTGAAAATTAAACCAAGGAAGCGTTTCATGGTTAAGTATTTGTTAGCTAGTGTACTATTAATCTCAACTTTTACCCAGTCCTTATTGGCCCAGGATTTATTGCAAGAAAGGATCTGGAAAATTTCATCTAGAAAAAGATCAATTTTTTTCGATAAAGGTGTCTTTCACTCAGATGCAAACCCTATACGGCAAAAATTAAAAGGGATTAGAAATTCTTATGTTCCATCGAGAGGATATGAGAGAATAGTTTTTGATTTCTCCGGTAATAAGCCTCCTAAAGTGTACGGAAAAATAGAAAATAGTGAGAGAAAAGTTTATTTAGACTTTTTTAATACTTACTTGGAAAAACCGATTCATAAACTCAAAAACGTCAAGATATTAAAGAGCATAGATTTCTTCAAGGTAGAAGAGAACGATTTATCTCTTGAGTTGAGTTTTAACTCTAAATCTAGTTTTGATATTTTCTATCTGGAAAACCCAGGTCGTCTTGTCATTGATGTTAAAAAATAGGAGATATAAGTGTCAGATAATGAAATTGTAAAACTTAATACAGAAATCAATGCAATAGATGAGTTACCTAAAGAGGTCGTGGTTATTCCGATTGTTAATAGCCCAATTTTTCCTGGAATGATTGCTCCTATTATTTTAAGTGAGGATAAGTATACCCCTGAGCTTGATGAGTTAGTCTCGAAGGTTGGATACGTCGCCTTAAACCTTGTTAAATTTAAAGAAGGTCAAAGCTATGTCGTTAGTGAAGACGATGAAATTATGGAACAAGCAAGTGGCGGTGTTGAAGAATACGAAATGGAAGCATATGACGAGTCAGTTAAAGATTTAACTGCCAAGGATGTGTATCGAGTTGGCGTCTACTGTAAGGTTGTAAAAAAGCTGAAGCTTCCAGATGGTTCAGTTAATTTACTTGTCCATGGTTTAAAAAGATATTCAATTGATAAGTTTTTGGAGGAGTCACCTTTACTATTTGTTAAGGCAAAAGTTTACGAGGATGTTCATGATGCTGATGAAGAATTGGATGCCTATACAAGATCAGTGATAAACCAAGTTAAAAAACTTAGTGAAATTAATCCATACTTCAATGAAGAAATGAAGCTTGCCATGTTGAACTCACCAAGCCCTGGATCATTGGCAGACTTAGTCGCCTTTGCCCTTTCATTAGATGTTCCTGAGGCGCAGGATTTCTTAGAGACTATGGTGGTTAAAAAGCGTTTTGCCAAACTTCTTGTCTACTTAAAACGTGAGAAAGATGTAGCAGATATTCAAAAGAAAATTACTGATGAGGTAAATGATAAAGTAAACAAGTATCAAAGAGAGTATTTTCTTAGAGAGCAGTTAAAGGTTATCCGTTCTGAGTTAGGGATGGATGAAGACGATAAAACGCGAGATATTAAGAAGTTCAAAGAATTAATTGATGAAGCTAATCTACCAGAGGAAGCTAAAAAAGCTGCAATGGAAGAATTAGAAAGACTGGAATCAATTCCAGATTCCTCCCCTGAATATAATGTAACACGGACGTTTTTAAATTGGATGACTCAGCTTCCATGGGATAAGTCGACTGATGATAAAACAGATATTGAATACGCAGAAAAAGTTTTAAATAAGGATCATTATGGACTTGAAAAGGCCAAGGAAAGAATTTTAGAGTTCCTAGCAGTTCGGAAATTAAAACCAGAGTATGATGGAACGATTCTTTGTTTAGCAGGTCCTCCTGGTGTTGGAAAAACTTCCCTTGGGCATTCGATTGCTAATGCATTAGGAAGAAAATTTTATCGCTTCTCTCTAGGGGGAATGCGAGATGAAGCAGAAATTAAAGGACATCGAAGAACTTACGTTGGGGCCATGCCTGGTAAGCTTATTCAGGCACTTAAACGAGTAGAGGTTAATAACCCGGTTATCATGCTTGATGAGATTGATAAGCTAGGGAGAAGCTTCCAAGGAGATCCAGGATCCGCATTATTAGAAGTGCTAGATCCTGAACAGAATAAAACATTCATTGATAATTATTTAGATGTACCTTTTGATTTATCGAAGGTTTTATTCATTGCTACCGCAAACTATATCGGTGAAATTCCAGAGGCTTTATTAGATAGAATGGAACTTATAGAGCTTAGTGGCTATACGTTAGAAGAGAAAATTTCAATTGCAACAAAATGGATTATACCAAAGCAGTTGAAAAAACATGGTTTAACCACCAAAGATATAAGTTTAACAAAGGTGACCTTAAAAGCATTAATTTCTGATTATGCTAGAGAGGCAGGGGTAAGGCGAATGGAGCAATTTATTGCTAAGCTTTGTCGTCATGCTGCTTTAAAAAAGGTGACTAAAAAGTCGAATAAAAAGTTCAGCCCCACAGCAGGACAATTGGAAGAAATATTAGGACCTAAAATTTTCCAATCAGAAATTGCGCAAAAGCCTCTAAGTCCAGGTATAGTTACAGGACTCGCTTGGACGGCCTATGGAGGAGAGATCCTTTTTGTTGAAACCTTACCCGTTAAAGGAAAGGGATTTAAGCTAACAGGTCAAATGGGGGATGTTATGAATGAGTCTGCTAATCTGGCCTATACTTATATTCAGAAGTTACTTCAGGATGAGCTCATCGATGATATTAAATCTAAAACCAAGGCAAAAAAGAAGAAGGAAACAAAAGCTAAGGGTGAAAAGACAGCTGAAGAATGTTTAGATTACTTAGCAAATCATGAAGTGCATTTGCACCTACCTGCTGGAGCTACTCCTAAAGATGGCCCTAGTGCTGGTATAACAATGGCCTTGGCATTGTACTCACTTTCTAAAAATAAAAAAGTGAGAGGCAATGTTGCTATGACTGGAGAGTTAAGTCTAACTGGTAAAGTTCTTCCAGTGGGAGGCATTAAGGAAAAAGTGCTTGCAGCTAAAAGAGCTGGGATTAAAGAAATAATCCTACCTTGGGAAAATAAAAAAGATCTTAAAGAAGTTCCTGAAAGACATAGGAAAGGATTAAAGTTTTTTCCCGTACAACACTTTGATGAAGTTTTAAAAATAGCAATTGGAAAATAAAAAAAAGCCCCGTTTTAAACGGGGCTTTTTTTATATATGTAAGTTTTAAAATTAAAATTCTTCTGAGTCGTACTCTTCTAATGGGGCATGGCTAATTTTACTAGCAGCAATCTCTCTTAAGGCAGTAACGATTTCTTTATTTTTTGATTTTACTAGTTG
>JBFKKF010000207.1:0-4631 GCA_041631355.1 Bacteriovoracaceae bacterium
GAGCTACACCAAACATTATCGTTCTGAACAGGTGGGGATTTCCTATGACTACTCCCAGAAAAGTAGTGCGTTGCCAAGTTTTGAAATCATAAGTCAGGACAGTAAGAAAATATTAAGACCAAAAATTTTATTATTGGATGTGGAGTCGGGAAGAAGCTTAGAGATTCAAAAAGTGAAAACGATTTCAATGCTTGATATATATCAAGACTTTGTGAATTTAAATATTTTAAGCCAATATTATTTCCCCACTATTTACGGGTTAGTTAAAGATGTCTCTAGAGAGAATAAAAACTTTAAAAGAATGTCTAAAAAGTCAGTAGCGCTTGCGGAGGAAACAAAGAAAATATTAAACGGAATTTTTACCTTAACAGTGGATAATTTAAGTTCTTTTGTAATTGAGCAAGGACCTATCTTGAGTGGGCACCGAGATTTTAGAGAGAAGTTTGAGAGTATTTTTAATCGTCCTATTGAGGCGATAGAAGTGATAAATATCAGAACCGATGAGGGGATATTACCAGCGGCCATGGTCAGTTTAGGTAGGGGAAAGGATATGTCTTACTCTATTGTCCCCCTAGGTATAACAAAACCTAGCGTCTATGTCCTGAATCGAAAATTAACTAGTCCTACAGTTGCAAGTATTGTGGGACATTTAAGTTTTAAATTAAAGAATTTGGAAAATGATCCTATCTCCTTATTTATTGAGCAGCTTGTTAAGAATCCAAAGTCTATTGATCCTGCATACTCTCAAATGGTGTATGAGAGATATTTTGAGCTTTCTAAGATTATACTAAAAAATGAAAAATATGCCCTAGTGGAAACAGTTAATAAAAACGTTAATAAGCTTATTGGAGTATTAGACCTATACAAGGTTTCTAACCGTAAACTATATCAAAACTTATCGGAACTAAGTAAGGCCCTAGCTGAAAACAATCTAGATTTTTTTGGAATTAGAAAAGTGGAAAGAATTTAATGAACGAGTGGTGGGCAGTTTTTTATGGATTTATTCAAGGTGTTACGGAGTTTTTACCCATAAGCTCTAGTGGGCACTTAGCATTGATCCCTTATTTCTTTAGACTAGAAGACCCCGGAGTCTTCTTTGACTTGTTGATGCATTTAGGAACTGCTATTGCTGTAATATTTTACTTTAACCGAGAGATAAAATTACTTATATCAGAAGGGATTCTATTTCTTAAAACGAGAGCAATAGATAAGTCCCCATACTTTATAAACTTTAGTCTTGCCACAATGGGCTCTTTTATTTTGATTCTGATCTTAAAAAAAACAGCACTCTCTTATGGGAGACACGCTTTATTCATTGGTTTTAACTTTATCTTTTTTGGGATTTTAATGTATCTTGCAGACCGAAAGAAACCATCGGGAACGGACCTTACAAAAAAACTGTCTTGGAAGAACTCGCTTATAATTGGATTGTCTCAAAGTATTGCTATTTTTCCAGGGGTGAGTCGCTCGGGAATTACATTGACTTCTGCAAGATATTTGGGAATGACACGACTTGAGGCTTCACGCTTTTCATTCTTATTATCTCTCCCCGTCATTATTGGAAGTATTATTTTTAAGTTACCAGAGATTATTGGTGGGCAAGCAGTACAGGTGGATATGCCCGTTATTATCTTAGGGGTTATTTCTTCATTTGTATTTGGCATACTAACCATTCATTTTTTTCTTAAACTAATTACCCGGATTGGTCTCGTTCACTTCAGTGTCTATAGGGTAATCGTAGGAGCTTTACTGGTTTATTTGTCCTGGTAATATTATTGAGCAACAGAACCTGAACTTCCAGAGGTTGATCCATCAGAACCATCAGATGTACTTGATCCACTAGGCACACAGTAGACATGGTTATTCCATCTTCTTCCAGCATTAAAGGTTGCATCTGCATTATCAGCTTCTTCTAAATACATCCATCGGCGAGTGAATTTTTCAAACACTTGGCCATTTCCGGCAGGAACTCCTAATGTCCTTACTACATTTCCGTAGGCAGCTTCACCTGAACAACACATAGTCGCTCCCATAAGTTTTACGATCTCTTTTTTTACGTAACCCGTTGTTGGGTCAATGTCAGCATCGTTAACTGGAAGACCGTTATAAGTAGCCCCTTCACTTGAGATATATCTATTGGTATAAACTGATAAGTCGGTAAAGTCGTCGAGGCAGCATCTTGTGATGCCTTCATCTAGGGTGGCAACTTTTCCACTACAACATGCCGAATCACTTGCATCTGTCGCATCAACCGCTACGCCGGTAGGAATACAGCAATTAAAAGAATCTTCGGAAAATACTTTCTTTAATTTTCCAGAGCCCACTTCAAAATTTTCATAAGAGGTGGCAGAGTAATAATCTTTACCATTATAACTTACATCCGCAACACCATCAGTATTGATATCTTTGATCGTATTTTCTAAAGGCACTTTTTGAGCAGAGATATCCAATTGCTGGTCTGCTGCGATTCCATTGCCAACATCTTCTTCTGTGCTAATTGGCTTGAAAACATCATTATTGGTCTCGATTAGAACTTGAGGTACCCCAAGTAGTTCAAATTTAGAAAACCAGTTAAGGTAAGTCAGCTCTTCAGAAGAGTTTTCTGGTAGGTTCTTGACTTCACAGTCAGTGGTATCAATATCAAAACTATTACATACATAGGGAATAGGGATATAGGCTGCTTCAGGAGGAAATTCGTTTTCTGGAGGATCATGATTTTCATTCCAACTCAATGGTTTAAATGTGTCCACGGAAATATTTTGCATGGCACCTGGACTAAATTTATGTCCTCCCGAGTTGCCATTAGTTCCAGTAGAGAAGTTTCTAACCCAGTGGCCCGTACAGCACATTCTTTGATTATGTAAATGAAGTGAGTTGTATTGCCTAATGGTACTATCAGTGAGGGTGAGCTTTGTCGCAGGTTGAGACGATGCACTTACAAGAGATGGGTAAGTTGTAGGCTCCGTGATGAGCTTATCATAAATTGTATTCATGCGAGAGTAGCGTTGAGGATCATTATAATCCATATTCACACCAGGAATAAGTGGTTTACCAAAGCTATCTATCACCTTGAAGGCGTTGTCTTCATGCTTTTGAGTGTAGAAGGTAAATGACTTGTCGGTTTCACGACAGCATTTATGCTCAGTAATCACATAAAGAGAGTTTGGAAAAATACTACCATCTTTATAGCGTTTTTGAGAGTTGCCACAGACAAGCTCTTGCTCCCAAAACTCTTCCTCTGCCTGACTAATTTCACCATTAAAATTAGAGACGGATTTAAACTTTGTTGCAATAAAACTATTAGGAGCACACTCAAAGTCTGCGAAACATCTTGAACCTGGAGATCTTAAACAAGTATTTTTGTGCAGCCCAATTGCTGAGACTTGATCATTTTGATCATTAAAAAGTCCACTACTTTGAAGTGCATCGAGATCAAGTAAATTGGAACTAATATTGTTTTTAATTGCGTAGACAGCATGATTATTATCATTCAAAGCAAGTTCTTCAAAATGAGTATAGTTACCTTCATCGTCAGTTCCTGGACAGAGTGCTAAATAATTTGTGCTTTGTAAGGTACTGGTTGTAAAAGTTCTTCCAATATTATTTATTTTATCTGCACTTCTAGTGGTTGTCATAGAAGAATTCATCTCTTCTGTGGTGGAGGAGTTTTCAGGATCTTTACCAGGTACACATAGAGCAGAAATATTATTATTTGCTAGCTGTAGTTTTGCTAAACCATTTGGTGTTTCATTTCCATAGTATTTGTACGGTCTTCCAAGAACTCTACTGCCTAGTCCAAAGGTGTCAGTCTTTTCAGTAATAAAGTCTTGAGTGTTTTGATTATTAGGAGAATCAGCATACCTTGCAATTTTATTATTAAAGTTAGAGGTATTTAAACTTGCACAGTATGAATTAAATGAGCAAGCATGAAGTGCAGGGTTTGTGGATCCGGTATAAGAATCTTCACTACTAACCCCAAAGTTTTGTTGCTCGCAAGCTGCTCCCACTCCTCGATAGACACATCTCTTAACCTGTCCATTGGATCCACCTAGTAGGCTTAGAAGTGAGGTGTTAATTTCTCCACTAATCTCATTACCATTGCTATCAAAAATAGGCCATTTGGTTCGTATCTCTGAAACATTTTGACAAGTATAATCGTAGCCAAGTTGGGTGATACAGTCTTCGTCATTTGAGCAAAAATGGGCCTGCTGGCATTCGGCCCCATCGCTTTCTGAGTCATGAGTAACAAATGAGCCAGAATTTAAAACACTACTCATCTCTGATACCATTACCTTAAACGTGTTATTGATAGTGAGGTCTCCAAAGTAGGCATTTACGGCCAAGTAGAGTTTATTTGACTGGGCCTTGATTCTTCTTTGGTTACCAACTGCAAACCATTTCACACCATCAAAGGAGCCTATAATTGAACCGTAATCGAATCCATACCAGTCTTTATTATAGCCATTGGCAAAGAGTAAATGTTGAGCTGCAAGTCGGCTTCTTCTTTGAGTTGTAACGTCACTTCCGCCAGTATGGGTCCAAGGTATCATTGTGGCCGGAACAAAACAGGCCCTTCCAAATCTAAAGTCATCACCGTTATAATCACTTTGATTGGTTCTTCTTCTGGACTC
>JBFKKF010000208.1:0-4627 GCA_041631355.1 Bacteriovoracaceae bacterium
ATATGGATAAGGTTTCATGTCAAACACCTGATGTTGATTCTGAATTTTCTAATTATACAGTGAGAGCTTTTTTTCCTGATACAAATAATGAAGTGACAGATAAGCTTCAATTAATCAAAACTGATACTGAAGTAACTTATACATATGAAAGCGAAGCTATTAATTCTGATGATGAGAACAAATTTACGATCTTTGTTGAAAAAATTGAATCAGCTACAATCTATCTAAATCTTGAGGCAAAGTTTCAAAGACATATTGATCTATTAGAGCATGAACTTAGCTTTGAAACAAATGAAATTAAAAAGGCCAATACCCAAAGACTTATTCAAACCCTTCTAAAAGTAAAAACAAAACTAGCTAATAAGATACTGGTTGATCCAAGTGTTATTGCTAGACTTGATCAACCGATTCAAGTGGATAATCTCGTCTCAGGAAATCTTTCAAGCTTTACTACAGTTTCAGGATTGAGATTAAAACTAGATTTATACCAAGGTGTTTTAATTTCTGGTGAGAAAACAAAGGGGAAAATAACAGTTGTAAACGTAAATGAACCAGATTTTATTAAAGAATATGATGATGAAAATTATAAAGATCGCCAGTGGAGATATTTTGCAAATTTAATGTTTTCAGGAGTTGAGATATTTAGAAGTGAAGAAATTCATATAAAAGAAAATGTCTTTATCGAACATGAATTTGAAACTGATACACTTAATTTGGGAACTCCTGCTAATTTTGAGCTAGCTGTTTATAGATCAAAAGAAGTTCCATTAAATGCAGCTTCATATGATATGCTTCAAAATCAGAACTGGGGTATTCTTCGCTATGAACTTGGAATTCTTGAAGATACAACAGCTCCAGTTTGGATAAATAATGCCATTGAAAATCAATCATATCATCAAAATCTTCCAAGTATCTTATTAAATATCGAAGATGGCTTTGGTCGAGTAGATAAGTCTTCAGTTCAAGTCTCTTTAAATGGAGATGTTCAAAATCCAACAATTGAGAGCACTGGGGGAGAGCTTTTAAATGGTCTAGGTTCAACTAGTTATAATGTAGACACACATTTTAATACACTTTCGGAAGGCAGCTATCAATTTCAAGCAATCGCAAAAGATTTGTCAGGACTTGATTCAATCCCCAATCCTTTTGAAGTTAATTTTTTTATTGATCGAACAAAACCAATTTTAAGAATTGATCAAAGTGATAATCAACTTACGAATAATCCTAATTTTTCGATAGGCTACATAGTTGTGGACAATTCACCAGTAACAGTAAAACTTATTCATAATGGGATCGTTCTTCCAATTGAAGAAAGTGCTCAAGGTGTGTTTTCAATTCAACTAATGGAAGGAAATAACTCATTGAAATTTCATGTTGTTGATGCTGCTGGAAATATAGGCGATATTGTAAGTCTTGGGAATATTACACTTGATACGATTCCTCCTGTAATAACAAATTTAAAACCAGTTGATGGCTCAGTTTTAAGATCACTTGGTTACAAAGTTTCTGGACAAGCAGATGAGCTTTTATCAAAAATTGTTATTGATAATGGTGATGATATTATTTTAAATTCTACTTCATTTGATATCGATCAAGTAAAGCAAGTTGAAGGTGATCATGATGTAAGTGTCGTTGCTTATGATATGGCCGGAAACTCTACTGTTGTAAGTAGTAACTTTAATATTATCTTAAAGCTTATTAGAATTGAGCTGGTTTCTATTATGCCTGAAAATAATAGATTAAATGTCGTTGGAAGCTCTGGTGCTGCCAAACCAGACCAAGAGATAAATTTAAGTGGTGGTTTTTTTAATACTACAAGCGTTGTCGCAAATGAAGATGGTAGTTTTAGTGCTAGTTTAGATTTTTTCTCTACTGTTATTTTGAGGGCGGAAGATCCTTCTCTTGATCTTTATGAAAAATATTCGCTCAATTTTAACTCGGATACAACTTTTACTGGGGTTGTGAAAGATGTAAATGACACACCAATCCCAGGAGTAAGAGTAACTATTGCAAGCACTGGGCAAACTTCAGTTACAGGATATGATGGTGTGTTTTCAATTAATAAACCAGCAACAGGTGATCAAAGAGTTATTATTGATGGTACAGCAGTAACCACTGAGTTTACAAAAGGCTTAAAACAATACTCCGAGCTTAGTGTAAATGTTTCTTTGGGGAATCTTCAGCGCAATGTACTAGAAAGACCAATTTATCTAGCTCCAATGATTTTGGATGGTACAGAGACAACGATCTAGCCTGAACAAGATGTCGTAGTTACATCTCCTCATGCACCTGGCGTTGAAATTGAAATTCCAGCTAATTCAGTTGACTTTCCTAGCTCTGAACTGACAGGTATAATTACTATGCTAGAAATCCCTGCAGATAAATCATCGATAGAGCTTTTAGATGTCGCTACCCCTACGAAATTAATAGCACTTGAGCCTTCAGGATTGCGTTTTAATAAACCTGTCAAATTAACACTTCCTAATGACAATGAATTTCCAGTTGGAATGGAGTTGGTTATTTTGTCTAAAAATAGCTCTTCAGGTTTATGGGAGGTTGATGGAGCCGCCAAGGTTGTGAGTAATGATAAGATTGAAACTCTTGATGGGCAGGGAATAACTCATTTCAGTGAAGTATATGCAGCACCGTATGGACTAAAAATGGAAGCATATGAGAAAAAACATCAACCAGGAATCTTTAATGATAAAGGGGGGCTATCAAAAGTGATAGACCTACCAAGCTACAAAGTAAATGGAAAAGATAATGCTTTAAAACTTGTTTACAATAACCTTTGGGCAGCCCCGAATACTCTTGTTACCAATGTACTTAATACTCCAACTGAACATGTCCGTAGAGATTTTCGTGCCGGAGCTGAAAGTTATTGGGGAGGCTATAAAGTTGATGGTTTTGTTGAGGTATGGCAAAAGCCTGAATATTTAATGTCTCAATTTACTTCAGGAAATATACAGACACCATGGCTATATTATGATCTTGAAAATGCACCTGAAAAATCTATGTTTTCTTATGGAGTTGATATGTCTTCTCTAGAATCAGGTGTTTATCCGGCAGTAGCAAATTATGTGCTTCAATATCGATATATAAAAATTACTAGTATTAGAAAGAGAAAAGAGAATCGATTTACAGGCACAAAAACGATTAAGTTTGATGAGACTATAAATGAATTAATGGATAAAATTTATCCTCCAGAACTAAGGACAAAAATCTACCACCAAAATAAAGTATCAAGTGAATTTGGTAAAGGGTGGAAGCTAGGAGTTAATGGAAGAATTTTGAATCCTAAAGAAGATAACTTGGTCGTAGAGGAGGCGAATGGGCAAATCACACCTTATGTATTGGATAATATCGTTTCTGATATTTACACTTATCATAATGAAATTAAAAGTGCGAATCTTAAGGGCGTCGCGAAGTCTAATGAATTATCATTTGTTGATAATAGTGGAAATCATATAGTTTTAAATACTAATGGTGAAGTGTTAGAAAACAAGACAATTCTTAGAAGGGATATACAGGTAGCTGTAAATAGAACGATTCATTACTATTATTTTAACAAATGGCATAAAGGTAATGTTGAGAGGGTTGGTGATGGTTATTGTGAAAGGTCTAGGTATGTAAATAATATTGTTCCTTTTTTAGAAGATTATATTGATCTTCCAAATGGAGAAGTTATTTACTTAGATCAATCATTAATTTACAGTATGCTTAATTCTAATAGAAAAATGCTAACAGGAGCTTTTTCGACACCAGCATTTAAAAAAACAAGTAATAATACAATGTATCAATCATATTCGGATATATGCCAAGAATATACAAAGACAAATGACTGTGGACGACTTTCAAATAAGAAGCAATTTCACTCAGTAGTACTTAAGTCTGTCCATGATAATAATAAGTATGCATACTGTGATCAATGGATCGATTGTTACGGGGGGGCATGTGAGTTTTCTGAATGGAAAAGTACGGGTATTCCTGTAAAAGCACACAGCACAGGTTCATTGAGTGAAGGAAGATTTAATGAGTTGACGTCAATTATTCCATGGACACGAGAAGGCTCCTATCTTGTTGCAGATAAAGGTAATCATCGAATTATGCTTATCGATTTAATACAAGATAAAGTTTCAGTTTTTGCAGGAAATGGAAAAAACTATGATAGTGGAGATGGACAGTATGCTGTTAATGCTGGCCTCCGACATCCGACAGCATTAACAAAAGATCAATTTGGAAATATTTATGTAATAAATAGTAGAGGCATTTTAAGGAAAATAAATACACGAGGTATAATAAATACGATCGGTGGAAGGCCAGTTGATGAAGGAGGTACTCTTTCGGTAAGTGGTAAAATTGAAAATTTTGCTTTAAATAACCCAAAATAGTTTTAGCAGCCCAAAAGTCACCCACTATGATGGCCCAAAAATCACCCATCTGTAGGTTAATATTTTACTGATTGTCAGATAATCAGTTGTCTTAATTTTAAATTGATATTTATTTTTTTAAAAGAGAGCCTGCCAATTTTACAGACCCTCGCGTTACTAAAACTCAACTTCTTCTTTTTCCTCACTTAAAGTTTCGGTTAACCTAATACTGCCCCAGTCATACTTGATAATTGAAG
>JBFKKF010000209.1:0-4601 GCA_041631355.1 Bacteriovoracaceae bacterium
AAAAGAAAATGTCATGAATTCAGCTCCAAAGCTTCTGAAATCTTATATTATAGACAAAGTGGGAGTTTTTTATGCTGATAAGCCTATCACAGACACATACTCATTTGTCTTTAGAACCCAACCGTTCATATTAAACGCTAAGAAAGAATTAGTTAATACTAAACCACAATTGATTATTTTTAATATGGAGAATGTGGATGAAGAAGAGCTAAAAGAAAATAGTGAGATATCATTTTACTATAATGAAGGCCGAATGCTTCAACATTTAATTAAAAATGTACAAGAAGTTCTAAAAGATGATCCACCAATTATTATTGTTTTTAATGCTGGAGAGTACGATACCGCCCATATGCAAAAGGTATTTCAGTATAATAATCTTTTGGCGATCAAAGATCCTATTAATGTTGAGCTTTCAATTAAAATGTCGGAAATGCTTAAAACTAAAATTGAACCAAAACTTCCAAAGCCCAATAAAGATGATGTCTATATTGATAAAAGTTCAGACTATAGCTATTGTGAAATAGAATCCGATATCACTTTATTGGCCTGTTCGGAAAATGATGTTTACTTTAACTCTGATCAAGACCTAAAGCATGGAACGATTATGAGAATTAATCTTCCGGTTCCGATGTATATCACTGTATGTAAGGCCCCTGAGGCCCCTAAATTAGAATCTAAATACTATGCGGTTGTAAATGGAATAGGGGAAGAAGAGCGAAAAGAATTGCGCCGATATGTAAACTCAATCTTCTTTAGAGATCTAGATTTAGAGAAGGCAAAAGATGCTGAAGATGTGGAAGCCCTTAAAGAGAAATATCTGAAGCAAAAAGAAGAAGAAGCTAATGCGGCCAAAATTGAAGAGGAAAAGCGCAAAAAAGAAGAAGCTGAAGCCAAGGCGGAACAAGAAAAGATAACCAATCAGGCAGAACAACTTGTGAATCAACTCGATTCCGCTGAAAAAAAATCATAACAAACTCAGTCTTTACAGGCTCAAAGCGCCATGGCATAAACAGATATGCTTTTTAAGATACTATTTGTCATATTTGTATTTCTCATTATTAGAAATATCCTAAAAGGTCTTAATAAAATCCAGACCATGGAAAAAAATCCTAAGCCCAGGCCTTCCCAAAGTAATGAGCAAGATACTTTCGAGGCACAATTTAGAGTTATTAAAGACGATGCCAATAATTAATAAATCTCCTCTTAATTTCGATCAATACGAAAAATACGGCATTTCTCAACAGTACAGCGCCTTTACAATCGAGGTTGATGATATTGAAATCGCCGAGGCGGATGATTTTGAATATGAGTATGCGCAAAAAGGTTATAAGATTTTTAAATCTTCCTTAGAAAATAAAACCGAAGGGCGGTTCAAATTAATTCTTATTGTCGCAAAGCTTGAGTACACTTTTTAAAATCTACGGGTAAATCCTGCAATAAAACCGTCATTAATAGGGAAGACATGCAACCCCTTACTCAGTGAATTTTTGGTTTGATCTAAATTATATAAAGCATAACCATAGGCCATCCCAATGGTGGCCCCCATAGTCACATTATGAAGGTAATGGGCATTATCATTGATTCTACTTAGTCCTACAAAACTTGCTAGAGAATAAGCGGGGATTGCCCAATTAGGATGTTCTAAGGCCACTACAGATGCAAATGCAAAGGCGGTGGTGGTATGTCCGGATGGCATAGAGTTTCTATCACTTCCACTTGGTCTTTTCTCATTAATTAATCTTTTAAGAAAAAACGTGGTCATACCAGCAAAAGCAGATGTTTTTAGCATTAAAATTCCCTGTCGTTTTCCTTGAGAATGATCACTTAACCAGTATTGATATCCAAAGTAGAGGATATTGGGTACGAGTTGTCCGGCGTAATCACCATAAATACTAAACTCTCCCAGGGGTTCATTTTCAGAAATTTCGTCTTGAACGGGGAGGACAACTTGTTCTTTAAGAGCAATCAAAACAGCAGTAGTTCCTAGGCCCCATTTCCAGATTTCTCTGGCGTCCTCATCTCTGTAAGCTGAATACAAATCTCTTTTAAAGTCTTTTTCGCTATATAACTCCCCTGAATCATTACCATTTGCGTCAACAATGCCAGTTTCATTAGCAAAACTATAAGAAAAACTAAAAAAAATAATAAGAATTTGAAACATTTGATTTATGTTAAATTGAAACATATCTACCTAAGTGAATGAAATTATTGAGTTTAAATACATTGTAATTATTACAAGTCCAATTGTCACCTGTTATATAATCATATAATTTCCATCACATGAAAAAATTTATACAACTTCTTACGACTGCACTGTTTATCTTTTCATTTAACTCGTACGCACTTGAGTGCAAAAACCTTAACGAGACCCAAGCACAAAAAGCAAAAAGACTTTTAAAAGAATATTTCGACAAAGAACTTTTCGTAATCGATGAGTACTGCGAGTCATGTTTTGATAAATATCCAAAACCAATTGTTGTTGAGAAATTTCAAGTTGAAAAAAAGAACAAAAAATACAATTTAATTATCAACGGTAAATCAATCGATATTACACATCTATATGTTAACGGTAGAAATCTAGCAAGTTTCGCTGGATGTGAAACCGTGGCGGTAAGTAAGTTCCTAGATTAATTTTAATTCTTTGTGAGAGAGGGATTGAATACATAACGCATAGCACGATAATGTTTCTTATCGTGCTATCTGCGTATAGTTTGAATTTTAAAAATAATTTATTTAAGGCCAAGAATTTGGCCTTATGTTTACCTAATAAAGCGATTACTTATTAGCAATACTTCTCTGTAGCGAGTAATTGCCTTTGAAGTTTAATAAGTAATCTATCGCTAGTGCTCTCAATCACTTTTTGCAGCCTTCCGCTAGAGACTTCTGGCCTTCGTATTTAGACTCTAGTAACCGTTATATACAGGTGAATCCATTCGCTCAGTGTGGGCCCCGGTTTCTGCCAGTAATCATGCCGAGAATGCATGTACTATATTTTCACGGTCTGCGATGCTATTTTAACATAATCCAATAAATTATTAAGTATCAGGTTTATTAATTCTTTTATATAGTTAAAACCTACTCGTACAAAACCCAAACAATCTACAGGCCAGTAATCCTACTCTGTATCAAGTGATCACCAATGGAGTTTAACCTATAAATCTATAGTGATGTTCCTATCCCATATCATGTAGCCTACTAATTTTTTGTATCTTATTGAGCTTTTTTGTATTTTTGGCCAAATTCTGGCCAATTATTTAAGCAGCAGCTAGAAGTACTTTTTGAAGCTCATTTAATCTCTTCTTAAGTGGTTTTTGCAAAATGTCTTCATTAATCTGTAAAATAATACCTTTAAGTATTTGTGTTTTATTCAATGAGGTTATTTCTCTTAAATGCTCAAAGCATTCAAAGATAGTGTCATTCACTTTTAAAGACAAACGAAAACCTGAGCCTTTAGCAAAGTCAGACTGAGAGTATTTTTTGATATTTTTAATCATCGTCTTATCAGACTCAGCAACTCCAATATAATAACGAATTAAAGAATCCTTAAGAAGTTCTGGGTTCCCCATATCAAAGCTATCACTAGCAAGAAGAAGAACATCAAGTAAATGCCTTGGAAGACGAGCCTCAATAGAATGTTTCTTTGTATTTAAACTTTCTTTAATTCTTGGTGCTGATTGCTGAGGAATAGAAACAATATGATCACAGTGGTCACAAGTTGCAGCTAGGATATCATCAACAACCCCTTTCCCGGTAGATAATGGTACTGAGCAAATTGAAAAAGTCGTAGGAACAAGCGATTTACACTTGTCACAGATTCCTTTTGATTTTTCTCCAACTTTAAATATTTTCATAACCTACCTACTTGTGAACACTAATAAAAAAGACATCAGGGTCTATAAAGTAACATTTAATATACCAGCCCTTAGGCTTGAATACGTGAACTTCAAGATCAGTGACAGTGTGATGATTTGAAGTTTCAAACTGATTGCCCTTTGTGGCATTTATCAATTCAATCACTTCTGGCACAGTAATTTGGCCAGTGACCAACAGGTTCTTTTCATCAATATTTCCTGACCTATCAGTATCGTGTTGAACTCTTCCACTTTTTAAGCAATCAATTGCTCTAGTTCGGACATCCCTTAGTCCCAATACTCTCTCCTTAAGCATTGTACGATATTTTTCGTACTTTTTCAATCAAAACTTTAATTATAATATAAAGCTAATGTTTTCAATAGTATACCATACTAAAATGTACTTATTTAGAAGAAAAATGTTGGCCCTCCCCAAGTCGGTCATTTATAACTATAATTAAAACCTACTCGTACAAAACCCAAACAATCTACAGGCCAGTAATCCTACTCTGTATCAAGTGATCACCAACGAAGTTTAACCTATAAATCTATAGTGATATTCCTATCTCATCTTATGTGGTCTCCCGCTAGAGACTTTGGGCCTTCGCTTTAAACTCTAGTAACCGTTAATTTCGGTTCAATCCACAATCTCGAAGTTGGGCCTCGGTTCTCGTCAGAATTCATGTCAAGAAAACATGATCTTTATCTTTACGGTCCACAGATACATTATAATATAATACAGATTCCAAA
>JBFKKF010000210.1:0-4578 GCA_041631355.1 Bacteriovoracaceae bacterium
CGTTAGAGGTCATTGGGGATGAATTCCATCTAACTCAAGTTTTAAACAATTTATTAAGTAATGCTGTTAAATTTACCCATGAGGGGAGTATCATTATTTCTGTTACTCAAAAAGATCACTGGAATAATAATATTAAGTTAGAATTTACTGTTTCTGACACCGGGATCGGCATTGCAGATGAAAATCAAAAAAACCTTTTTACCACATTTTCCCAGGCAGACATGTCTACCACCAAAAGGTTTGAAGGAACTGGTCTTGGACTCGCAATTTGCAAAGGTTTAGTAACTTCCTGGGGCGGAAAAATACACCTCTATAGTGAGCCGGGTGTTGGGACAAAGGTAATTTTCAGCATCTTGGTCAATAAGGTTCCTGCACAAGAGCTCGTAGTCACAAAGTCTCAGAAACCGATGGCCCTACCTGAGTCAGATCATTTTTCTATTTTACTCGTTGAAGATAATTTTATAAATCAACAAGTAGAGTTAGGTCTTTTAAAAAAGCTAGGCTATAAAGCTGATTTAGCAGAAAATGGTGAGGTCGCCTTGGAGTTATTAAAACATAAAAGCTATGATTTAATCCTTATGGATTGCCATATGCCAGTTCTTGATGGCTTTGAAACTTCTGTCAGAATACGAGACCGTTTTGGCCATTCACGTCCATACATAGCGGCGCTAACCGCAAGTGCCATGAAAGAGGATGTGCAAAAATGCCTTGAATCCGGTATGAATGAGGTAATTTCAAAACCCTGCCATATCGATGAGTTGGAAACACTACTTTCCAAGTTTTCTTTTGTCCAAAAAACAGGTTAGGCCAGTATTAATCTTTTTTATTAACAATTGGATGTCTTTTATCTTTAGATAAGCTTTTAATATCCAAAGAATCTTTATGCGCTAAGGCTGATGCTAGTAGAGCAGAGGGCACCGAAACAACACCCAGTCCGATCAATAACACCACAAATGTAAATAGTTTGCCTCCAAAAGTTACCGGATAAATATCACCGTAACCGACGGTCGTCAGTGTTGCCAATGCCCACCACATAGAATGGAATATAGACTTAAACTGTTCAGGCTGAGCGTCATGTTCAAAAAAGTATATCCCCGCAGAGGCAAGATATAATATAAAAACTGTTGCGATAAAGAATACAATCAGTTCTTCTTTAATAGAGTTAAATGCATGAACAAATCTTCTGACCGCTCTAGAATATCTCAATAATTTTAACACCCGAAAAACTCTCATTAATCTAAAAATTCTAATTATTCTCAAGTCAATTATTCCCTTAGAGATATAAAATGGAGCAATTGCCAATAGATCAACTATCCCTCCAAGACTGAAGACGAACTTTAATTTTTTATCTGCGACAATGAGTCTCGTGATATATTCTAGGGTAAATATCGTTACAACAAATTCTTCAATTCTAAAAAACCAGTCCTCATATATGCTAAGTTCTGGAATTGTCTCCAGACTAAAAGCAAATAACGACAAAACAATTAGAGTTTGCAAGAATAGATCGAATACTTTACCTGCAGTTGTATCTTGTTGTTCAACAATTCTTTTTAATTTTTGAAAGCGCATTCTTAACCTTGTTTGCTTTATAATCAGCTTCAAACTTTTAATCTTTCAGTGTGGGCTCGGTTCAATTTATACAAAACAGAGAAGCTAAACTTTTAAAACTTGTCACTTACTTCTAAAACTACTTGTATTACATTAGGGGAATTGAAGACATCATCTTCAAAGTCAGTACTCCCATTTAAAAACTTGGCTTTATCAATTGTTATTCTTCTAAATAAAAGAGTTTGTGCTTCATCTCCATTTTCAAACCTCACACCTAAACCATATCCTTTTCCTCTCCAGTACCCATTATCTTCAAATAAATTATTTCCCGTTTCCTCTGCCCAATATACATTTTGAGAAAAATGGTTGTAGTACTCCATCACTGCCTTTATTGTAGTACCTACATTAATAAATGCACCTGTAAGCGTCTGGGTTAAATCATTATCATATGTCCTATTAGACCTATCACTATTAATTGTTCTGTTATTTCCTTCCATGTGTGAATATGCAACACATCCAAGTACCCCTAGCTGAACAAATTTGCCAGTTTCAAGCCCACCTCGTAAGCCAATTTCTAGTCCATAACTTGGCCCATAGTATTCATACTGATCTCCAGTAGTTGGCTTATACGTTAAATCTGAAAACATATAAGATAAACCTGCATATCCCTCTGCAAAGAATAATCTCTTCGCATACGCAGTGTTATAAAAACTGGTTACTACAATTACAATAATTAAATATTTACTCATGATGTTATTCTAATATCTAAAATAAATATTTCAACTTTAAATATGGTGGACAGGAATTACTTGAATTTTTTTGTGGGTTATTTCCTTCAATTTCTTATATTCGAACTACTGAATTTTCGATAATATATTTTAGCCAATCTATATATCACTAAATTTCTTCCGGGAGCGAGTTGTGAAACTAATTAAGATGCTATCCACGATATTGATACTTTTACTTTCTCTACATGCTCTTTGCGATGAAAAGAAATATACGGAAAAAGAAGTTGAAGAGATTGTTGAAAGACGAATGAAGCAAGATAAGAACGATAGAGAGTTTCGCAAAACCCTTTCACCCAAAGATCAGAAAATCTTTGATCAAGGTGAAATGAGCAATTTCTCATATTACTCTGGAGGTATCGCTGGTACTTACCTGGGTTTTGGCATTGGTCACTCAATACAGGGACGCTACGCAGAGAAAGGTTGGATTTTCTCGTTAGGAGAGGGAATATCTATCATTACTTTTTTCAATGGTGCTCTAACTTGCGCA
This sequence comes from Bacteriovoracaceae bacterium, assembly GCA_041631355.1. Taxonomy (GTDB): domain Bacteria; phylum Bdellovibrionota; class Bacteriovoracia; order Bacteriovoracales; family Bacteriovoracaceae. The sequence continues at coordinate 2,824 of JBFKKF010000210.1, forward strand.
TTTGAAGACCAGCCGTGTACAAATGATGCTCTCACCATAGGTACTGCAGGCTTCATTGCATTTAGAGTTTGGGAGATTGTTGATTTATGGTTGACACCATACCTACATGAACGACGCTATCGTGAACTTAAAAAAATGCAAAACAACTCCCATATCAGTTTTGCACCTTTTTATAATTCCAAGCTGCAAACAGCGGGAATGGGAATCCATATTTTATTCTAGAGCATTTCAAGCAAAAAAAAGCCCAGTTATAAAACCGGGCTTTAAGTATGGCGGAGACGGCGAGATTCGAACTCGCGGTACGCAGAACGTACGACGCCTTAGCAAGGCGCTGGTTTCAGCCACTCACCCACGTCTCCAACAAGCTGAAAATAATTATTAATTTCAAAGAAATTTTCATATGGCGGAAGTGGAGGGATTCGAACCCCCGGAGGGCGCAAACCCTCAACAGTTTTCAAAACTGCCTCCTTCGACCACTCGGACACACTTCCACTTATGAAAACTAGTAAAAAGTACTATAAACTGGACCGTACAAGAAGGCAATCAAATTTTATTTTCCAATTGTTGTTTACAGGACACTCAATAAAGTTCATTGCCTCGAGTCATTACTCCAAGGTTTTAATATATTTTTGAATAGAGCCTTTAAAGCTCGAGTTGGGGGATAATTCTAAAAACTGCTTATAATTTTCAATTGCAAGCTGGCTTTGACCTAATTTCTTGTAGGTATCACCAAGTAGCCTATAGATTTCGGCCTTACCTGGCTCAATATCCTTGGCCTTATTATATTGATCGAGTGCCATCTCGAACTGATTATTTATTACTGCTATTTCTGCAATACCAAGTATTCCCTCTATATTTGTCGGCGCAATCTTTACAGTATTCATATATACCTGCCTCGCCTGTTCATACTCTTTTTCATCCATCAAAATTTTAGCATATAAAATATGTCCCTCTAAAACATTCGGATTTTCTTTTATCTCTTTAACAACAAGCTCTTTGGATTTATCTATGTCCTTAATTAGATAGTATAGCTTTGCAAATAAGAATTGCAGTTTAGGGTAACTGGCAACTCGTTCTTTGATAAAATCGAGGTGCTTTTTGGCTTTTTTATACTCTTTCAGGCTTATATAAATGCTAGCTAAATTAATTCTAATTGCATGTTTCTCAGGTGCGATATTAAGAAGTTCTTCTGAATATTCAACAATTCGATTGAGATCATCATCAAGTCTTGCTGATTCAATTAAAAACTCAAATAGACTACTGTCTTTTCGTGCACTACTCAGTAATTTTTCTTTAATTAGACTGTATTTTTTAAGTAAACCACTTCTGTAAAAGTATATACCAATAGCGCTTAACACCCTTGGGTTATCTGGAAAATCTTTAAGAACATCGTATAAGTATCCAACAGCGGCATTACTTGTTTCTTCCTCATACAGTACTTTCGCATAGGCTAACCTAAAGTCTAGTTTTGATGGATCTAGTTCAATTCCTTTCCTTAACATCGACTTAGCTTGAGCATATTTAAATGAATTAATATAAATATTAGCAATCTCTAAAATTACTTTATCGTTTAATGGATTCTCACCATAGGCCTTTAATAACCAACCAACTTGAATATTGAAATTAGATTGAAATTTTGCAAGTTTTGATTGCAGGTAATAAAACTTATCTCTGGGTAAGTCCTCATAAGATTGAACTATATTCAATAAGTTAACTGCTTTTTTAAATTTATAGGCTTCAATAGATGCGTCTATA
>JBFKKF010000211.1:0-4577 GCA_041631355.1 Bacteriovoracaceae bacterium
CATGGCACCTCCTCGGGTATTAAAGAACAAGTTTGTATCTGGCTCACTAAAATTATCTTACAGTTGCGGGACAGCGTCGGATTTACACCGAACTTCCAAACAGGTTCCGTTATTGGGAGGCATAATCCCTTCAATTGTCTAAATGGTCAATTTATTTACTCTCACGCAAAACAGCATTTTTTCATTTTTGAAAAAATTGCACTGAAAAGGTGAAAACTTAGCATTAACCGCCGCAAAAAAGTTTATGAAATCAATAACTTTCAAGTTGGAAGGTAACCACCAACCTGCAACGAAAGATATTTTAACAAAGCGAGGGAAACATGAAATTAAAAAAACGATTACTGGCAGGAACAATGACTGCTTTATCCTGCACCTGGTTAACTAGTGCATTTGCCTACCCAATAGTGGCCGATAGTGAAAGTATACGAATGGGAGATATCTTAACTCTGTATCCAGATCATCAAGATCCCAGTAAGGTGTATTTCTTTCCCAATAGTTCCGTGATCGCCACAGACCAATCGAATATGCCAATGTTTGGCCTTACCACTTGGGGACTGGATCAAGTTCCTTTTAAAGCTGAGGATGCCGGTGCCTGGATGACATTCACTGCGAGACTAACTAGTGATCCGCTACAAAAAAGAGCATTAGAGTCTTACTTAAAGGACAATCCATCCAAAAGACTGGCGGTTATTCCTGTGAAAGAATCCACAGTAGGTCTAAGCTCTAGTACTAATTCGAAACAAGTTTTCTCAAAGCTCATAGAAGAGATGAGCTTATCCCCCTATGCAGGGCACGCAGAAGATGAAGTGGGATTTTCTGGAACGCTAACCGGACTGGGTGCCAAAGTCTTCAGAGAAGCTGTCAAAAAGCCAGACTTTTTTAAAATCCACTACTGTTATAGCTTTGATGGAGCAGGTCCAAATATGGATGCAAAAATTACTGTTAACTGGAAAAGAGTTTATGACCACTACTATGCCTCTTTTAGTTACGGGAGTTGGTGGAGAAAAGTAACAGTAACAAGAGAGGTGGAGAAGCTTCGACAAAAAGGATTTGTAAGGTGGGAGATCAATGGAGGAGATAAGGATGACCAAGAGTACGTTAAAATTATTGCAGAGATGATCGTTAAAAGATTATTTAAGCCGGTGCTACAATACGTTCCAGCAGGACAGGCCAGTAAGCCTAGAGGTTGGTCATTTATGAACTTTGGATTTACCTCAACTCACCGCTCTGAATTTAAAGAAGAAACTTGGATTATGAGTAGAAGAGAACTTGTTGAAAGAGAGAGATGCCTACCGGTCAATGTTAGAGATGTAAAAAAGTATTACAACGATCTTGTATCAAATCTATAAGGAGACTATATGAAAAATATATTAATACTATTATTTATTCTGGGGACACAGTTCACCCAGGCCAATGTAAGTACAGTAAGGACTTGGATAAATCATAAAGATAAAGTCATTAACTATACCGTACTTCCCGAGTTAGATGTCGCCTTAAACAAACTTGATATTGGCGACAATGATTTTTATGCCATGATGGTTATTAAGACTAAACCGTCAGACATAATGGTTTCTGAAGTACAATCATTAGCGCCTAACTACAAACTTAAATACCTAGCACTTCGGATGAGTAACAACACGGCTACCTTAAGCTTTCCTATGCTCGCAAATGGTTACCCACTCACGGTTTATAATGGGCCAAGTGGGGTGTATATAGATGAAATTATCTATAATGTTTCCAAAAGGGACTACTATGCTATCAAGAAAAATCCACACAGCTTGCTAAGTATAGACTTTGAAGTAAATCCCCTTGTTAATAAGCTTGTTGGCACTAAAGAATTACCCCAGGACACCTGTCGCGAGCTACGAAAAGATGGAAGTTTTCTATTTAGCGTTGCTCGAAAATTAAATCAACTCATACGTGGCATCAATCGAATGTACATCGAAAATGATGTAAAAAAAGAATTGATTGATCAAGTTTATCAAAAATGTTTCGGTGAAAAAGAGTATAGAGCTTTTTCAATTAGAGATCTTATGAATTTATTTGTAAAGGTCGAGGAACCAACTGAGCCTATTTCGGTAAATATTTACAAGAGTAAATATGAAAGCCATATTATTGAAGAAGAACTTCATTCAGAGGCTGAGATCGAATGAAACCACTATTGATAATGCTTTTAATGGTTACTGTATCTTGTGGCAAGAAGGCCACAAATACAAATAAAAGGGAAACTACACGTACCACAACAACTATTTTATCTGAAGACATAGAGACTATCGAGAAGCTATCAGGAAAGAATACCCTCGAGGCAGGGATAGAACTTGCATTCTTAATTAATCAATACTCAAATCCTGAGGCGATAATAAAAGATCTTGATAACAAGCTTTATGTGGAATGTAAGGTGGTCTGTTCTTTTAAAAGGAAGTAAAAAATGAAGTTACTAATATTATTATTACTGATAACTGGAAATGCTTTAGCACTACCGGTTTTAAACGAAAGCGTTGCCACCAATTCCATCTATACAATTTATCCTGATCACCAAGATGAGAACTTGTACTATATCTCTCCTAATTATATGGGAATTGCTAGGGATGAAGATGGTATTCCTCTATTTAACTACACAGAGTACAAAGTCGGCTGGAGAAGGTACAGAGCGACGGCTCAAGTTATCCTCAGAGTTAATAACTACGAAGAAGAGCTGAGTAAGGCCAAAGAAACGGTATTAAGCTACAATGCTAAGGCCCGTTTTGCCCTAATTCCGTTTTATGAATCGGAAATACTTTTCAATGACAAATTTGGCCGTGCAATCCTTTCTCACGCCTGTACACATCCGGCGGGGGAATACTCGGCAGAGCAAAGCTGTATTCTTAATTTTTCCCATTTTGGTAAGAATATTTTCAAAAACAGCATCCACAAACGCCTCACCCTGGTCATGAATTTCTCCTACCAAGTCATCGGAGTCAATGCCACCGCAGACAACTCCTTTGTAGAAACTGAGAGAAAATTCATGCTGGCAGCAAGAATTGGGGGAAATATTCTTGCACAATATCCTGAGCTATTCACCGACTGGAAAGGCCGAATCATCGACCTCTAATCCTAAATAGCTCCACTACGACCCAAGTGTTATGCTTGGGTTGTTTTTATATAAGCTTAATACTAGAAACAACTTGCTTTGGTATTATCTGAATCCTGTTCTCAAGGCAATAGTTAACAACTTCTTCAGTATCATAATTGGAGGTAACAAGTGCGACATTAGTTAACTTGTATTTTTCCATTAGATCTACCCCTGTAGTTTGTGATCTTAAATCAAAGTCTATTAGCACTAATGTACTGTCATCAATATCCTGCAAGGCCCTGTCAGCATCTCTTCCTGAGTAAAAATGCTCGACAGCAACTTTAAAATGACTCTGACCGATCACCCTATTCCAAACATCATGAATACTTTGATCATCATCAATCACGATTAATTTATCAAATTTCGAAACAACTAACTCTCCTTTAAACCAGCTTGGAGGTTCTGAGTTTGGAAGACAAATTTCAACCATCGCTCCGCCACTTGAAGGGTTAGATAGTTTGAGGGTTCCATTCATGGATTTTATTGATTCGCTAGCATGATACAACCCAAGTCCTTGTCCACCTTCTTTTCCAACAGTATTTCCTTTGCTAATAGGGTTTAATAAGATTTTTTCAGGAAAACCGACCCCACTATCACTTACTTCCAGCACAAGGCCACTCTCATTACTTGATAGTTCGACCGTAATGCAACCATTGTACTTCATTGCCTCTGCAGAGTTATTGATTAGATTAGATAACACTCTCGAAAGATCACTCTCATTCACTTCAATAAAAATTAGCTTTGTAGTTTTATCTATAAGTTCTATTGAAAGAGGTTTATTTTGATACTCTATTCTTTTCTCGTTAATTACATTGCTTATCAAACCTGATGAAAGAAGTTTTTTAGTCTTGTTTTGCTCAACACCTTCTTTAGATAAATTATTCGCAATTTCCTGAATTCTATTAATCGCATGTAAAGTTAGCTCTCTTGTTCCCTCGGGCAAGTTTTTAATGTCATCCATAACAACCTCTAGCGCTGCAAGTGGGGATTTTATGTCGTGGGCGACTTGTAATGATACATCTACAATTCTCTGTTCTAGCTCCAAGTTTAATTTAAGTAAGTTTAATTCTCTCCTCTTAGAGATTAAAATAGAAAGATAAATGATAGGAAATAAAAAAATCAGCGATAACATTAACAATAAAAAGAAGTAAGTAAAACTAGGCAAGGTTTTAATCGATAGAGTTACTTCACCAGTAAATTTTTCAAGTTCGACTCTCTTAATTTTCATTGGCAAAAAATGAAAAAAGGCCCTGTCACGAACATTGTTAGGTACACTTAATGATAAATTATGATTCTTATCAAAAAAATGAATCTGACACTTAAAATGCCTATTGTAATCACACACGAATTCATGCATATCTTTAATTAAGTATTGAACTGAATTACCAGTATCATTATCTAATTTTCTAATAGCACTTGAAATAATGAGCTCTTCAACAATCCAGTAAAAACAGATACTTAAAAC
>JBFKKF010000212.1:0-4576 GCA_041631355.1 Bacteriovoracaceae bacterium
AAAGTAATGAGCTCGGTTTATTTAGAAATTTATGTCGATAGGTATTACTTATAGTGAAATTTGTAATCGCAGAGTCATTTGAAAATACAGTGCTATTATCTGTATTCGTGTGTTTGAGATAAGTAAAATCTAGAATGGGCTGGATGGTCAAATTCTGAGTGGGATAAAAGCGATAACTCCCAGTTAAGTAAGTATTCGATACATAGGTATCAACGTCTGTTGGTTGAGAAGTAGCTGCTGAGTCTGACAAGGTCGCGACATTTGTATCGTAATAATAATACTCAGAAAAATTTAAGTAAATATTTTTAGAAGGCTTACGCTGACCATTGGCAAAAGTTTCTTGTTCCAATCTATACTCAGAATCTAGTCTAAAAAAATCCTTCTCAATCGCAGGAGCTAGTTCAGAGTCAGGGTTTATATTATAGGCAAGTTTTAAGTCTTTATAAACTTTGAGTGCTTCATCTTTTGATACTGTTTTATTCTTTTTTAATTGTTCCAAAAGGATACGTGCGTGTTCATACCTGGCGGGCTGTCTTATATCCAAATCATACTGCTCTTTTTCAGACATTGTTTTAAAACCTCTAAGGGCCTTAGGAATTTCATTGATATCTTTTTCTACATAATGAGTATAGTACTCAGAATAGTCTTGTTTATAATTACTACGATAAGAGCTTCTAAACTGCTCTTTTGCGGCAGACTTTTTACCTTCAGCTAAAAGTGATTGAGCATAGAAATAATGAGTTTCCGCCGGATGATTTCTCTTACCTACCGTTTTTTGAAAGTACTCACTAGCAAGCTTATACTCTTGACGATAAAAATGAGAAAGCCCTCTAACATACGTGATAGAAGCATCATTTTGTTCACTTTGCGGAAGTTTTTTTATCCAATCAAGTGTTGATTGATAGCGTGCACTTTTAAATTCTTTTGCAATTTCATTTTTAATATTCTTTACTGAAGACTGTGCATTGAGTGCAATCAAGGATAGTAGTATCGTTAAAGATCTCATTGTAGGTTAACCTTTATATTTACATTTACGTTTGTTAAAGTTCTCGTATTTCCAAAAGTTGTATCCGGACTTTCTAAGTTATTATCAGCAAGAATATCTGGCTCTTCCTCTGGAATAAAAACGTCTTCTTCAAGCTCAACTATTTCCTCAACACTTAGTTCTGGAATTTCCCCCTCTTCAGCAAGCTCAATAACATTAGGGAGATCTTCAATAACCTCTCCCGTATTACTATCAACAAACTCTCCATTGATGGTAAAATCCGCACCTTCTGGAGGTAAAAACGCTCCCGTATCTGGATCAACCTTTCCCATAGCTTCATTTGGAACAAATACACCAAGTTCTGCATTATAAGTTGATCCCTTAGCCGGTGGAATATACAAGCCTGTGTTCAAATCAACATAGCCCCCCGGAAGTGGTGCGCCTTTTTTCATTTCAAATTTAGGTGCCCCTAATTTTTTATTACCAGGGCCATTATCAGCACTCACTCCTAAAGTCGAGTCTAGTGACTCAGCTTTTCCAGAGGCTTTTTTTACACTCAAACCTCTTGGAATGATCTTTGCTGTTTTTGAAGCGTGAGTAGCTTTTGGTTGCTGAAAAGTTGTATTTCTTTGGAGAGCTTCAAATTGAATCGGTGAGATTTTTACTGCATCTCGAATCTTTCCATTGGCACTAACTGTTACAACCGTCCCCGCAGGAACATTTTTTCTATTTTGGGATAAATTATTTTCATTTCTCGTTTTGCTTATTCTCCCACTATTTTCATCACCTGGAGCTGATGCAATAAAACTCACAGAGTCTACTATTTGCCCCGACTCTTTAACTAAAAGTGGCTTTTCTTTGGCAGCCAACTCCGCAACACCGTCAATAGTTATTCCCGCAGTAGAATTTGACTCGTTATTATGGGTTAAAACCACCTTGGTTCCTCTAATTCCCATAACTGCTGATTTGGTCTTGATTACCATCTTAAGATTTTTCTTACTCTCTTCTGGGATGGATGCTCTAACCATACCTTGTGCTAACTTTATAAGAGAGGGGTCCTCTTTAGTTCTAAAACTCTCAATCGTCACTGAACTTTTTGGCCCTACATTCATGGTTGAGTTATCTGGAAGTACTACCCGCGCAAAACTTTTCGCTTCAGAGATAATATGAGAATTCTCACTAATCTTATCTCCTTTTTTCAAAAGAGTTTTTTTACCGTTTTTTTCCAAATAAACTTTTCCTCGCAAAAGCTTAACCGTAGCTGATTTAGAAAAAGCTCCCGGGCTTAATGATAAAATCGTTAGTAGTAATATTATTCGTTTCATAGCTATTCCTTTAAAAACTCAAAATCTTAGGGTTGAATAGTAAAATAAAGTACAGGGAGTGCTGATTGAGGTGGCTCCCATGTATTGCTGAAATCCCAACCTGCATAGACCGGATGCGTGGAGACAAAGAAGTCCGTTGGTCCTGTCACTACTGAACATCCCGAACCGACTGAACCTGCATCATTACCAATACAATTAATTGGCGTTGCGGTTGGATCAAAATAATATAAATTGGTTATATTTGTTTGACTTGCAATCGAGTTGCCTAAAATTACCCCTGCTGAACTCCCTGATAAATTTGCAATTGAGAAGCTATCACTCATATTAACAACCTGGGCTCCTGAAGTATTTTGCAGACCAATAATCCCACCTACATTAGTGCCACCTGCCACACTTCCATGGGTATAGGAGCGAGTTATATCTAGAGAATTTGTGGTAGTTGAAGTTACATATCCAATGACTCCGCCGACGGCACCTCCAGCATTGATCTGCCCTTCAAAAGTAATATCAGCCATGTGTACAACATCTGTAACCATATTTATTTGTCCCACAATACCACCAACATTTGTAGGAGGACCTGATCCGCCCACACTGGAGCCGTTCAATTGTATCTGCCCTATTAAAGTGGGTGAAGTTGATGAGTTGGTTGAAATTTCACCTACAATTCCACCAATGTTCTGATTGGTACCACTCACACTCACTGAACCACCTATTCCACCAATATTACTACCGGCGCCAGTATTATCTAGAACTCCACCAATAAGTCCACCTACGCCAGTCGTTCCAACAACTGTTCCATCAATTTTTAAACCTTGAATAGAGGCATTATTGACTTGTCCAGCAAGTATTCCAACATAGCTCGCAGTCCCTGTTACACTTGCATTTACAAAACCTATATTCTGAACGGACCCGCCAATAATTTGTCCAAATAGCCCCTGATCTCCCGCTCCAGAAATAGTCAGGTCAATAATCGCTCTATGTTGCCCATCAAAATTTCCCATAAATGAATTAATGGGAACAAAATTTATCCCTGTCGCAATAATATCGTCTCCCAAAATATAAAAGTCAGCAGATGACGCTGGAATATTTTGCAGCTGGCCTATATCACAAATTAAATAGGGATCAGTTGCAGTTCCAGTCCCTGCGGCAAATCCCGCGGTATTAGGCGTATTTGAACAGCGAGGATCTGGAGCTGGGCCTCCCTCTCCTCCGCCATTATCGTTAGGGATGCCAGGAATATCAACACAGTCTTTAATTGACTGTTTGCTTGAATAATCTGTTGTAATAACCACTTCATTAGTCGTGGGCGTAATATCAACAACCTGAAGTCCAATATGTTGAGGCTCTGACAGTTGATCTTCAACAGCATCAAACTGATCCACTGAAGGACATGAACCTGTTGCAGAATAAAGGGCAGCTACTCGAAACTCTACCCCGTCATTGACAGCGACAACTAATGAGGCGGAATCATTTTTAGAAAAAAAGCCCACAAAATTATTAGCACTAAAGGTGGTACTATCTGCTAAGGTGCAAAACCCTGGATCACCTGTATGATCATTGACAAAAACCGCAACACAATTTATGCCGGAGACATCTGTTGGAGTTGTTTGCCCCCAGTTTCCTCCATCATTGGCCTTAGTGTCCACTAATAAGGAAGTATCCTTACTCGCACTGTGGCTAAATGAAATTTTTAAGTTGACGTTTTCAGGTGTACCTTTAGAACAAGCGGCAAAGATTAGGACCATCATGAGTCCTATGAGTTTATTCATCATTATTATTCTTCCTTGAAATAATCCTTATGCAAAGATAATACAAAGCTAAAATCTGGATGGAAAGTAGAAAGTAGCAAAGAAAAGTACTCGGGAAATAGAATCAGGCACTTTTATGTCCAAGTAATTATTACACCCTAGAGATATAACTATTAATACTTTGCACCATGTGTTAAGAAGAGGCATGAAAACAGAACAAAATAAGTCCCGGGCCTTTAGATCAAGACGAAAATACAAAGATTTAAGTGATCCCAACGATCTCTTTACAAAGATTTACGTAGGGAATCTAGTCTATGATATGGATGAGGGGCATATCAAGAAGCTTTTTACTAAATTTGGAAAGGTGGGAAAGATACAAATTATTCGCGATGAAAAAACAGATCGCAGTAAAGGAATCGCCTTTTTACAAATGTATAACCGCGAGCACGCAGAAAACGCCATTCAAAAGCTTAATGGTAGTGAAGTTAACGGTAGAACCCTGAAAGTAAGTGTGGCCC
>JBFKKF010000213.1:0-4568 GCA_041631355.1 Bacteriovoracaceae bacterium
CTCTGTGAACAAAGAGAGTAAGAAATCATGTAGTTTCTCTGTAGTGATAGTTTTGGAAGGAATTTTAGAATAAATAGTAAGTGCTTCTTGTTTGGATGAGAAGTCATTAATCACTTTTTTCACTAATGTCGTTTTTCCAATTCCTTTATCACCATAGACCACAACTGAATGTTGTTCTGAGTCTTTTTGGTACCATTCCATTATTTCATTTTCAATTTTCTCTTCAAGACCAAATGAACTGGTTACATACTCATTATCTAGCTCTAGGGATTTAGGAGAGAAATGCTGTCTGTATTCCTCCGGAATTGAGTTTTCAGCACCATTTTCAGCTTCAACATTCTCAATTTGTTTTTTAAAAAGATTTGCAGATACTTTTTTAGAGAACTCAAAATTTTCCGTTAAAGATATCACAAAATCAAATACAGCAAAAATCAGTATAAATAGCAGTATTAATATCGACTTGATCTGAGGGGGAATAAAGGAAATAAGGTGAAAAAATTTCTGAACGATAACTCCGGAAATCTTTTTTTCAGCATATAGACTAAATTCATCAACCCAATATGAGGACTCGATGAACACAGCATAAATAGAGTAAGCTAAAACGATACAATTAATAATTGTATATAGATAGACCTCTCCAATAGTTAACTCGAAGGCAAGCATAGTGAAAAAGTAGAAATTAAATATATTTTTAAATCTATTAGAAGTTAGCTCTGATTTATTTTTAAACTCAGCAAAGTTACTGGAATCAATTTTTGAAACAGATCCTAAGAACAACATAACAAGAGTCTTCAAAATAAGCGAAAATAAATAGACGCTTGTTGCCTTTAAAATAATTGAGATTTCTGAAAAGACCTTCATTTCCATTGCAAGTGAAATTAGAACTAACCAAAAAATCTGTTCAAAGATTTCTTTTAACTTAACCCAAACAGAATATAATTTTCTTACCAAGACATAACGGCCATAGGCCCTAAAAGTTGATCTGATACCTAGGTCAATCGTGTATTCAATTTTATTTAAATAGTGTTGTATTCCAAAGACCACCAGTGTAAGGATTAAAATGGTAAATAGGTTATAAATAAGGTTTAATAAACCTTCTTCTCCTGTAGATAACTGTTCTGACACATAAAGGTATTTTGAATAGCAAAAGCTAATCATTCGATAGGGAGAACTCAGGACTTCACTCTTAACTAATTCATAGGATGAAGTTGTAAAAAGCGTTCTAAAGAAATAGCCCATACCAAGTTCTTTAAACAGCCTGGACCTAATTGAATTAGTATTTGTAACAAGACTATTGAGAAGTTTTAATTCATCTTCTTTTTTCTGGGTGTACTCTTTAATTATATCATTTCTAAGGGATTGAATTTCACTTTGAAGTTGAAATATTTTTTTAAAATCAGTATTTTTTCGGTCTAAATTGACCTCAGGAACTTCAGGTAGCACTAACCCATTTCTGCCTTGAAAAAACTCATAATAATTTTCTTTGTTAAGGGTTAACCATAAGCTTTGAATATCATTAAATTGCTTCTCTATTAAAGCCGAATCATCACTAAGATTTCTACTGGATATTTGCTTTAACTGATCATGGGATTTTTCAAAAGAGAATATCTTTTCCTCTAAACTCTCATAGATTTTAATTTTCTTATCAAGTAATTCGATTTTTACTTTTGTAAGCTCGTTTTCATAGGAGAGGATTTCTTTTTGCCCCTCATCCTTCTGGTTAAGAGCAACTTTCTGATTCTTAACCAGTGAACTCTCCAGATCAGCTTTAATCTCACTAATCATTTTAGTGTCTGAGTCAATTTTTTTCTTCAATACAGGAATGATGACATCAGTTTGACCTGACTCTCTTATCGAGTCACTAAACTTTAAATTTTTCTCTAGAAGTTTGATTTCAAGTTCTTTAAGAGCAACTAATTTAGCGTTAAATTGCTTAATCTTAGAAATATTTTTTTCGTTTTGTTCTAAGCAGTGATACAGACTTCGATACTCCGGAGACATATGAAGTGGGTTTGACATGCTTTTTTTAATATCTTCAATTTTTCTTGGAGTATTTTCTAATTTAAAATCTAATCCAAAGATATCCCTTAAAATTGCTTGATCAGCTCCTTCTCCAGAGTAGATTCTATTGACTTTTGCAGTTTTTGCTTCGATTAGCTTTATGGCATTTTTAAATTTCTGATTAACTTCACTGGGGATGCAGCTATCTTTGGCCAAGACAGTAGAAGTCGCTAGTATAATGGATAGTATAAACTTTATAAACATATAAAACTCGAGTTCATATTATTATTTTACAATTGATTGAGATAGTAAATCAAATCCGATAATTTTGATCCTATTAACTCCCCCATCAGGAAAAAAATCAAATTTAAGTCTACGCGTTATCAATTTATGAGGAAGTTTAATTTCTAGTTTATTACCAGCGTAGGGTTTACAGAAAAATTTACTTATCAGTTCAACCCACTCTCCACTATCATCTCCCCACACTGATAAATACCTCGGGTTATTATTAACAAAGAAACTAAAATCAAAAAGAATTGAATCAAGTTTTTGTTCAGAGTTTAGCTCTATAACCAGTTCTTCATAATGATCTGGGTCTCTTGACCTTTTTGATTCTAATCCATCAAACATATTCAGTGGTGGAATTGGTGATAAAACATTCACTGCTGGAGCATAATGTTCATCACTGGCCTTCAATACCTTGGCATCAAACCTAATATTTTCAAGCTTAGGTCCTAAGGGTTTATTAGTGGCAGGAATAACTTCCTCAAATCTTATATTTTTGGCACTCGAGTTTGGTTTAAAGCGTTCCGGGTCACTAACTTTTTCATAAAGTCCCAGACGAGTTAATCCGCCGTCAGGATACACCCTAATTTCCACCTCTGAGACAGCGTAAAATGTCCTCTCTAGCTTTACTAATCTTAGGGCATGCCCGTCCAGTTTAGTTTTTGGAAGCAATAACTCTCCATTAGTGAGAATCTCAATGTATTCCACCTGATTTCCATCATGGTACTTAGTAGAAATTGAGATAAAATTAACATCAGAAGATTTTTGTAATCTCAAGCGCAAAAAGTCATAGTCCACTGGATTATGCCTTGCTGTTTCCCAACTATCCATCACCTTACCTTGACGACCAAATAAAGAAGGATCAAAAACCGGCTCATATTTACTTATTAAATTCTCCGCTCTCGCAAAACGTTGATTACTAACTGCCATAATTTCTGCATCAACAAGAAGATTATCCATCCATCGAGGATTAAGCTTGGTCCGTTCCACTATTTTTTCGGGTAAGGTTGGTAAAAAAGCCTCAAGAATAAGACTTTTATAACCAATATTTACCACTTCCTCTTGAGAGAGATGCTGAGTAGAAAAATCAGTTTTGAATTTATGATAATCAATACCTGAAAAATTGAGCTCTTTTAAGACTTCTTGCATAAGGTAAGAATTCAGAAGGACTCCATCTAGTTCACCATTACATAAAATAGTGACTCCTTTATATTTATCAGGTCCCTTGTAGCAGTAGAGATAAATGGCCCTATAACCATCATTGGCCCCTTGATGCAGTAAGAATTCATTTTCACCAGCTTCGATGGTAAAAACTCCATGCCCTATAAGAGCATTCATAAAGTCTTTACAACCTTTATCTTGGCCATAGGTCATCTGAACAGCAGTGTCATGGGAAAGGTGCTCCGCTCCTTCTATCTCGTTATAGGCAATCGCTATTTGTTCGAGAAATTTATTTACTTCACTCGCACTATTCCACATTCCTGCTGCAAATGCTGGAAACATTTTATATCCACATTCAATCAAGTTTCCTTGATCATCAAAACCTCTAGCATAATCCTCGTCATTTGCTTTCTGGGTGAAATCATAAGCAGATAATTCGTTGATTGTTTTTTTGGAAATAAGCTCAATTAAATACTCCAACACAATAAATCCCGCACCTGAGTATTTAAACTTGGTACCAGGTTTATTAATAACCTCAACCGCCTCGTAGTTATATTTTTTATTTCCGTTTAAGAAATCATAAATATCAGGCATTTCATTTTGAGCTGGAACGCCATTTACATAGTGCATATTAAGGGCAGTGTGACTCATTAAGTGCTGAACTTCTACTTCGTCCCCCCATTCCCCTTTCAGCCTAAACTCACTACCATATTGTTTTAGAAGCCCATTTACTTTGGAGCTAAGGGATAAATTATGCTTTTTGAAAAACTCATGGGTTAATACACTTGCATAAGTTTTAGAAAGAGAAGCGATTTGAAACCTAGTTGAAGTCAATACAGGATTATTTTTATCTTTGGTTCCTAGACATATTGTTTGCACGAGTCCCCTACCTGAACTTATAGCAAGCTGGCACCCAGCAACACCAGACTCATTAAATATGTCAGTTAACTTTTTTTTTAAGTCACTAAGTGGATGGGCATCCATTCTTTTAAGGGTAATCGCTAGCAATGCCTTTTTTGCATTTTCTAGCTCTTGCTCCTCTGAGTTATTTATTCGCGATTCTATATCTGCCAGTAGGTCATTCGCGGACTTATCTTTAGCACTCACTAAGTACTTCATGC
>JBFKKF010000214.1:0-4542 GCA_041631355.1 Bacteriovoracaceae bacterium
GCAATCGTCCACTTCCCTCTTCAAAGTAAGGAGGGTTAAGGACAATTAGCTCAAACTTTCTGTCTAAATTTATCTCTGATATATCAGAGATAAATAAGTTGTTTTGCGAAGCTCGAGAAAATTTATCTATATTGTGTCTTATATAAGGCTCAAACTCAGGTTGCAACTCAACTAAATGTAGATTTTTAACGTTATTAATTATTCGAGTCAGTTCAATTCCTATAACTCCACAACCACAACCAATATCAAGTATAGATAGATTGCAAGAGAACTGCTTACTTCCTAGATATTTAGCAAACAAGATGGAGTCTTGAGAGAAGTGATAATCACATGGTTGTAGATAATCTTCTTTTTTCAATTGCTATCGCCTTATTAATATATTTTGAGTCGAAGTCCCCCAGGGCCATTAACATGTAAAGGCTTAATTTGAAATTATCATTTTTCCGAAGTCTATTTTTATAAAATATTCGCTCTTTATTCCCAACCAAGCCTAATTTGAAATTAATATTAGCTGAAAGAAATTTATAGACTTCCTTGTCATTAAGTAATCTATAATAAATAAATTTATCATAATAATGATTAAGACTTCTTAGGTCTTTGAATTTTTTTAGGATATCACTTTTTAACTCTTTCCTAATCAATTGAGTTTTTCGATAAAAAAGCAAACTATCTGCCTGGGATGGACTTTGAAACTTCATACTGGAAGCAAGGTAGTTTTCATATTCTACAATTGAGCCTTCTTCGAAAAGAACTGGCCCCCAGGTATAAGGTAGGGAAGCCCCATACTTAAAGCTACCGTATTGTGAACGGGCATATTTCACCCCACGGCCAATATTGAATTCTTGAGACAGCTTTTCAGCAAACTCCTCTCCTGACTGGGAGTAGAGATAGAATAATAAAATTTCAAAATACTTATTTTTATCAAAATGAAGCTGCAGTTTCTCAAGTACTCTAATTGTATATGAAATCTGCTTGTCAAGATTCATTAAGCCTATATCCGAACGTATTGTGTGATAAAGTAGTTCTTTATTAAATATCTCTTTGAGAATGGTTTCTGCCCTTGAGATATTTCCAATACGAAGATAGAGATAGGCGTCTGCTAATCTCGCCAAAATATTTGTATAAGAGCTTAACTGTTTTGAGAGTTTATAGGAAACCTCCATCTTATGCTTTTTTTCAAAAACTTTATCAAGAAGCTTCATCAACTCTTGTGAACGGTCTTTAATTTTTACATTCTTATATTTATGAAAATCCTTACCAAGGCATTCCTTGAGCTTTGATATTTCCTCTTGTTCATCCAAATGAAAAGCAAAATAACGGTAAAGTGGAGACTTCATCATTTTGCAATTAAACTCAGTCATTAATTCCGTTTTTAGAACAAATGAATAGGGAGTAATAAAAGGTTTAACTTTAAATTCGTTGGATTTTATAAAGGGAAAGCTTAGCCACTTTTTTTTTTATCTAAAGTGCTAGTCTGTGCATAAGCTGGTGGGAAGAATTCAAGTTGAACCCGCTTATTTATTTCATTTATTATCTTGGTTTTTTCCAGTACGCCTACAATAGCAACCGCTAATAAGATCACCATAAAAAGATACCACATCAAGGATGAGAAACGAGAAGTCTTAGGTGCCGGTTTCTTATTAACTGGTCTTCTTCTTCTTTTTAAACGCGGGATTGGAGGCTCTCCCACCTGATGTTGTGAATTGATTGAGACCACTTTCGATGGCCCTGCCTCAGAAGTTTCTTCAACTTCTGCCTCTAAGTTTGTAATATCAACCTCTTTGGTAATCTCTTTAAACTCTAACGGATCAGATTCGATTTCCTGGTCGTCTTGCTCCATATCAATAGGGATTTCCTGCTTTAATTCAAGGACAATATCTTCAACATCAGGGTATTCAAGATCTTCTGCTGATGGGTAAACGGCGTCGACTTCTGCTCCTTCCCCAGAGGGTTGAGCTGTTGTTTTTAATGATACTGACTCCGGTTCCGAAGGAGTATTATTTAGTTCATCAGAAATATCATTAAGATTTATCACTGTAGTGATAGATTCATCCGTTTGTTCATTAACTTCATTATTTGGATTTTCTTGAAGTGGAGATATCTTTCCCGTCGCTTGTGCTTCTTGAACAGGATTAAAGCTTTGAGGATTATCTTCAAAGATATGCTTTGCAACTAAGTCTTGCTCTCTTATATAAATCCAAAAACCATTACCTGAACAAATCTCATCATCTCCTTTAATGGAACCATTGGAAATTAGTTCTTTAATTTTATCCTTGGAAACAGGACCTAGAATATGATTATTTTTTGTACGAATTAACCAATCTTTATTCATTATTAAAAAGCCAACCACAATAATGAGGACAAGTCTTCATCTGTAAAACTTAAACCGGCACTGAAGGTATAAACATGAAACTCGCTAGCTCGCGCCAAATCTTCCGCCATTGCTTTGGCGTAAAGAATATTCCAAAGTCTAAACTCAGTCGTAAGTCTTAAATTCATCCCTATATCTTCCCGATAATCATAACCTTCTAGTCGAGCTATAAAGCCATTTTCTGGGATCATATAATCAAAACCAAGTCCTCCGGTATTTTCAATTAACCCTGCACGAAGTGCATATCTATTAAACCTTCTACCAATTTGAAAATTAAATCTAAATGAGGATTCATCAACTTCTGTTTCTTTTAACACTGAAGTAGAGTTTGTTGTTTGATTCTCTGTAGTCGTTGTCGTAATACGCTTAAGGGCCGAACCATCACCAACGACAATACCAAATCTAAAAAACCTTTCAGGAGATGGCATTAAGTTTAGGTTAACCTCAGTTTTCGAACCTTCAATATTATTTACACCACTATATATTTCTATATTAGTCTTAAACCGGTTAACTCTTCCCACAATTCGATTTAACCCTGAAAGGGTTTGGCTTACTGAATCAACAACCTCTTCATCTCTTAATAGCTTACCAACAGTTCCTTTACCAGACTTAACATCGGCTACAATCTCTTCCAGGTCGGCCATTGCTGCATCTACTTTTTCTAGAATTGGCCCTACTCTATCAAGATCATTCATAAACGATCCATCTTGATAGCGATCTGTTTCATAGGCAAGTTGTTCAGTCATTTGTCTTAAGTTCTCAATAGATTGATTAAGCTTACCTTCATTACCATTTATAATTTTTTTCAATGATAAAGAGACATCATTTGCATTCTTACTAAACTCTTGGATGTCGGTTAAAATGCTCTTTATAACATTTTTTTGATCATCAGTGTACATAGACTCTTTTATCGCCTTAGTTATCACTTTTACATCTTTTAAGATATCAGATGCATCTTTTCCCAACTGTTCAAAACCTGCTCCGTCCTGGGCCTGAATCATTGAACCAGCAGGAAGCCTGGGCGCACTTGGATCCCCTAGAAATATATCAATGAATTTATCCCCAAGAAAACCGACACTTTTAATTCTTAACTTAGAAAATGATGTAATCTTAATTTCTTTTAAAACTTCAAAGGTCACTAGGGCCTGAGAACCACTTAATTGGATGGTCTTAATTTTTCCGGCCACTATACCTGCAACTTTTATTGATGAGTTCTCATAAATTCCAGTGGCATCGGAAATGATTGTTTTATATTCAATAAATTCACCAAAAGTGGCTTTATTCGAAGTAATTTTTAATGTCACCACTACCATTGAAGCTATTGCAAGTAGGGTAAGAAAGCCAACTTTTAACTCATTCAATTATTTTTCCTCGATAATCTTAAGTATATTAATATATTGTATCAATCAGAGATGAAAATGCTAGAAAAAGTCTAACTAAATTTAATTTCCGGACTGTATCACTCGGTTAAAGTGATAGCTCTAAAAATCTTTGAATAACTGGATTTTTAGATTTTTTAAAGTCCTCTACTGATGAGTGCTCTACAACTCTACCTTTTTCTAAAAAGGCAACATAGTCTGAAATCCTAAGAGTGGCAGCAATATCATGGGATATTATAACGCTAGTCATCGGGATATGCTGATTATTCATATGAGTCGATTTAATTAGATCATCAACCATATGTGTTGTAATCGGATCCAAACCAGTCGTAGGTTCATCATAGAGCATAATTTTAGGTTCCAAAGCCAATGCCCTAGCAAGACCAACTCTTTTTCTCATCCCTCCAGATATTTCCGAAGGTAGTTTATTAAAAGCGTGGTCCTCAAGACCTACCTGCTCCATTAACTTTAAAACTTTTTTGTCTATTTCCACCTGTGAGAGCTTGGTAAACTCTTTTAAGGGAAATGCGACATTTTCAAAATTTGTCATAGAGTCAAATAACGCTGAATATTGGAAACTCATTCCAAAATTAGTTCTAAATTGTCTGATCTCTTTTTCTGTCATATTTTCAAGCTCTTTCCCCAGAACTCTAATATCGCCAGTAGTCGGATGATATATACCCAGAATATGTTTTAAAATTGTGGATTTTCCAGCTCCAGAGAAACCTAGCAAAGTTGTAATTTTTCCCTCATGAATTTTAAAATCCAAATTATCTAAAACTGTGTGATCGC
>JBFKKF010000215.1:0-4527 GCA_041631355.1 Bacteriovoracaceae bacterium
AAGCAACTCTTAACTTTGGAATGCCATTGGGGGCATGTCGATTGATGGATGAAGTTGGTATTGATGTATGTGCCCATGTTGGTGAAATAATGGAGTCTGGTTTAGGTGCAAGGGCCAAGGCCAATAAGCTTTCTGAAAAAGGGGTTGAAAAAGGTTTCTTAGGTCGGAAAAATGGTAAGGGTTTTTATCTTTATTCGGATTCTGGTAAGCAACTTGAAATTAATCCTCAAATGAAAGACTTAGTAGGATCATCTTCAAAAACAATGGATGAAAGCGAGATTCAAATGCGTTGTATTATTCCGATGATTAATGAAGCGGCTATGATCTTAGATGAGAAAATTGTTGAGGATGCTGCCACTGTAGATTTAGGCTTAATTTTTGGGATAGGTTTTCCTCCATTTAGAGGTGGTCTTTTAAGATATGCCGACAATATAGGTTTAGACCGGATTCATGATACATTATTACGCTTTAGGGATAATGTAGACAAAGATCGTTATCAACTGAGTGATTTCTTGAAGAATTTGGTTCAAACTAAGAAGAAGTTTTACGATATTTAATGTCACTATCTTTTTTAAAATATTTTTTCTCCTATATTTTTAAGAGTAAAACTCGTCAAAAATTATTATTTTTGGCCATTATAGGCTTAATGATTTCTTCTTTCTCCTTAACCGTAATTCAGGGTGTAATGGGAGGGCTTCAAGGTGGGCTAATTGGGCGCTCTAAAAATGTTATTGGTGACGCCACTATTAATTTTTCAAGCTATGATCAGAAAGTCTATACCCAGCTAAAAGAAGTTTTGCTTAAACATCAATTTAATTTTGTTCCTGAATATGAAATTGAAGTCATGCTAAAAAATGGAAATTATATTTCTCCGGCCATTTTACACGGTATGGACTTTAGTTATTTCACGCCTGAATTTATCCTTAAAAAAGACTTTTCAGAACTGATTGTTGCAGGTGATTTAGGGCGAGATCTAAGAAGTTTTTTTGGTTCTCAAATAGTTGTTACCAGTCCAGCGCATACTAATTTAGTGTTCGCAGAATTTCCTCGTCAAGGGCTTACTAAAATAAGTGATTTTTATAATAGTGACTTGCCAGAAATTGATAAAATTCATGCTTGGATTAGACTCTCCTTTATCCAAAACCTCATACGTAAACGTGTTATTAATAAGATTAGATTTTATAACGCTAATATTCCCAAACTAAGTCGACTCATTTCAAACCTTGATTTACAAAATATTAGGCTTGAAACCTGGGAACAAAAAAATTCCACTTTAGTTTGGGCCTTAAACCTTGAAACTAGAGTTATGATGTTTTTATTTGTCGGCATGAGTTTTCTTATTGGAATTTGCATAGTTTCTGGTTTTCTTATCTTTTATAATAAAGTTCGAGTTGATCTTTCTACTTTCTGGATACTTGGTCTCTCTCGTAAAGAAATGTTCCGGCTTATTTATATTCTAGGGCAGGCATTATCACTGTTTTTTTGTTTTTTTGGGGTTGCTCTAGGGGTTGTATTTTTATTGCTCCTAGATACAAATCAAATTGTTGTTATGCCTGAACAATTTGTTGAAAGAAATATTCCTGTTCACTTTGAAACTCAGGCGCTGATTTTTAGTTTTTTTATACCTTATTTATTTGCTACCTTCTTTACTCATATAACTTTCAAATTATTTAAAAATGAAAATTATTCATTTTTGGCTCTTATTAAAAGGGTTAGCTAGTCAAGCACTTCCACTAATTAAGTAGTTATATTTCAAAGCGTTTTTCTTCAGTTTAAATATTTAATATTTCTTTTAATTTCTCTAAAGATGTCGGCAAAATTTTCCGTTCTGTTTTTTGTCACTACCTAAGGGATTTAAATGGAAAATCAAAAAATTTCACAAGACCTAACCTGGCCGTTAACAGATATAGTAAACGGTAAAGTAAATCAATTATATAAAATAGACAAAGACAGTCCGTTTTATTTTAAATTAACTGATCAAAGCAAAATTATGCGTAAAGTTCAAAGACATATGAAAGATAAACCCGAGTTAAATGCTCTCTATGGCTATCATTACAATTTTACCAAAGCATTAAAGCAAAATGTATTATGGCTTAAGACTGAGACTGGTATTATTTCCATGACTTTATATGATGTGTACTCAGCTCTTATGAAGCACCTCAGGGACGCTACCTTTGAAGATCAATTATTTAATTGCAATCAAGTCTCTTTTGTTGGTCCATTAGGACCTTTTAGAGATATGCCCCTAGTGCAGTGTCTTAACCAAGATACGATCGATAAGTTTATATTTGATCAAATCTTAAAAAATAAGCTTCCACTAAGGAAACGCCGTATTCTTACCTCATCACAGGTAATCATGGAGTATGGAGGTGAATTTCAGTACAAATCTAAATTAAAGATTAAACAAATAAGTGAAAATGGCCTTCTATTTGCGATGAATGATTCAATTATTTTGGACCTTATGGCCAAAGGTGAGTATGTAAAATTATTTGTCGATACTCGAAATTTAGTTAGTTTCACTGAAAATAAACTACGATCACAAAAGAAGTTTAACGATGATTTTTTCTATACAGAAGATGAATTGAGGTATGCTTTTGTTAGAGAGAGTGATCTAATTAAAAGTTTAAGCTATAACAGTGGTGATACCAACGAAGTTTATTTCTTTTGTCGTTTTAGCGATATGAGAGAGACTGATATTCCTAATAGCTTTTATGATTTTTTTAATGTATTAAATGATTATTTTGATCAGCTAACTTAACTAGATTTTTTCGTTTGAAAATAGTTTACATCATAGGCGGCAGAGTTATCTAAACTCTCTCTTCTCTTATCATATCTTTCAGTAGTGGTGATCTTGGAATGACCTGCAAAAATGGCCACATCTCTGATGGGAGTTTTTTGGGTATCAAGAAGATGAGATATGGCCGTGGCACGACAACTATGAGGGCTTACTTTCTTATTAATTCCACAGGCCTTAGCATATTTTTCAATAATTCGATAGACAGTTGATCCATCCATTGGAGCAGAGTTTTTTCCTTTTTTAGCACTCTGAATAAGAAAGTCCTCATTTTCAAAATCTATTCCGTGCACGGCCATAGCGTCGAGATAATTTTTAATGGTCATCTGTAAATTCGTATTTAAAGGAAGATGTCTTTCTTTATTTCCTTTTCCTCGTATTTTGAGTACGTAATGCTTTCTTTCTTTATATATATCACTTACTCTAATATTGACTAATTCACTTCTTCTAAGGCCAAGACCAAAAAGAAGAGACATGGCAAGTTTATGCATTTGTCCTCGCTTAGTTGCGAGATCAGGAGCTTCTAACATCGCTAATACCTCGTCGTCATCAAATGCTAAAGTTGGAGACTCTGTCTGAACCTTGGGAAGTTTTACAATATCTAAGGGATTATATTCAATAAGTCCTGAGGCAAGGGACCATTTAATAAATGATCTGACCGCGACTAGTTTTCTATTAATAGTTGCAGATGAATAACCTGTTTCAATCAAATGATCACGATAGATCTGAAAATGAGCGCCTTTTATTTGTTTTGGGTGGTGTACCAATAAACCACCCTTTCTAAGAAAATTAAAAAATAGCATTAGATCAGTTATATAGGCTTTTTGAGTTTGTTTAGAAATAAACTGATGAATAAAGTCTTCAATAAAATCTTGAATAGATATCTTCTTATTCTCAGCACGCTGAAATTTATCAAATAAATCTTGATCAATTTCATCTTTATTTACCAAAGAATTCTTGTCAGTAATTGTCAGTATATCTTTCTTACCCATAGACCTAGTATACCTCAAATCTAATTTAACTAAAATGGCAAATTAATTGGGCCAGGTATTAATTTATCCAGTTGCTAAGCCGAAGAGAAATTAAGTGAGAGGTATAAGTTGAAGTTTAATAAAGAGTTACTAGATCAAACATTAACCCTAATTGGAAGAGATCCTGATAAATTTGCTACGGATTTTTACGATCTAGCACTATCTCTTAGTCCAGATCTAAATCGTGTATTTAGAAATACAGATTTAAAACTTCAAAAAACTGAGTTAATCAAAGGATTCTTAATCATATTTTCCACTTTAGAAGATGAAGATAAATTAGAAGAATATCTATATGAACTTGGTATAAGGCATTTAACTTATGAAGTATTACCTGAACATTATCCTGTTATAGAACATGCTTTATTGCACACAATCAGAAATTTGCATGGTGAATCTTGGGAGGAGCCTCTCGAGCTTGAGTGGCAAAGATTATTATTTTTTATTACCGATACAATGCTCAAAGGTAGTAGATCTTGTGAGGCAGCGTAGGAGAAGTGATGGAAAAGAAGACCTTTGAACAATTAGGTGGGAGAAAGATCTTAGAAAAAATGACTAAGATTTTCTACGATAAAGTTTATGATCACCCCTGGATTGGAAAATATTTCAGAGATACACCACAAGAATTTATAGAAATTCAGCAAATTAATTTCTTACAAGGGGCCCTTGGGGGGGATAAGATTTATGCCGGGAAATTACCTATTC
>JBFKKF010000216.1:0-4523 GCA_041631355.1 Bacteriovoracaceae bacterium
GCTATATCTTTTTTTTATGACATAGAGTATTAGTGACTAAGAAAACAGATAATTTTTACACCTTGCGCGGCGAATCACGAAATAGCGAGAACAAAGAAATTATGTTGAACCTTAACAAAAATTCATTAATGTTCGCCCCCATGGAGGGCATAACTGACGAGTACTACCGTAATGTTGTAGCTGAGCTCTACCCTGAATGGGATACCTTTACCTGCGATTTTCTGAGGGTTCCAAGCCCCAATCCCTACCCCGATAAACATATAAGAAAGCATTTAGGGGAAAGTGTTTTAACTAATAAAGCTCTGTTTGCTAAAAGTATCTATCAAATACTTACTAGTCCTGGTGCTTACACGAAAGAAACGGTTCAAAGTATTGAAAAACTAGGTGCCCATTGGATTGATTTAAACTTAGGCTGTCCGTCAAAAACTGTGTGCAAGCACCAAGGAGGGTCTTTTCTTTTAAGTGAACTCGGCTTACTAGAAACCATCCTACACACCATAAGAGAAAGTTTCTCTGGAACCTTCACCTGTAAAATTAGAGTCGGCTACAAAGATGATACGAATTTTGAAAATATTTTAAAACTAATCGAGGATGCTGGAGTTGATGCTGTCATTATCCATGCCAGAACAAGAGATGAGCTTTATAAGGGAGTGGCCAAATGGGACTATATCAAGAAGGCAGTAGAGTTAGTTAATATTCCAGTGATTGGCAATGGTGATATATGGACAACCGATGATATTGAAAGATATTTTGACTATACTAATTGTCACTCTATTATGCTGGCCCGTTCAGCACTAAAAACTCCTTGGTTGGCAAGACTTTACAAAAGTGGCCAAAAGGATTCTCAAGAGCTAAGAATGAGTGAAATTCAAAGATACTTTAAACGCTTCTACCTAGAAACACAGAAGCAGGACTTAGTTGAAACCTCCCGTATAAAAAGATTAAAAAGTGTTTCGCGATTTATCTTTGATGACTTAGATAATGCTGCAGAGATAAAAAAGAAATTTTTACTTTCAAAAAGTTTTGAACAGCAAGAATTAGTGTTTAGGGAGTATTTTAATTAGTACAAGGAGACTAACCAGTAGTTAGCCTCCTCATATCTATTATCACGTGGAATTTACTTCATAAAGATTGTATTAACTGATTGTCCATCCATTGTTCTTACGTGAAGTAGCACTCTGGACTTATTTAGGTCATTTGGTACTTTCCACCGATATTTAAATGGCACCATTTTCATCGGGCAAAAGCTTCTAACTTGCTTCATTTTTGGAAGAATTGAGTAGGTATCGTTACCATTGTGTACATATTCAATTTTCTCTAGCTCAAAGCAGTCACTTGGATTATATCCCCTTAAGACGACTTCACCTGCTGTAACATCTTTATCAATGTAGTTCACATATGCATATTGAAAATCATCTATAGCATTACTGGTAGATTGCTTAATCTTAATTTGTTCTTCTAATTCCCATGGTGACTTTCCGTTGACTTTAATATTATACGTCCCCTTGTCTAGTAGCCCTAGCTTAACGGATTGAGTAAAGGGAACAACCATACTTGGGCAGTATGGATTTGATTCATGGTAGTACAAAGATGTTATTTCAATATCAACATCTCTACCTGTAATGTTCACATTTGCCGCTGGTGATTTATGACATAAATTGGGTAGAAAACCAGTCACTACGATTTCAACGGTATCATTACTGTCAAACCCCGAAGGAACATAGATATGATCTACAGGAACTGCTTTTTCAACTGGTGTTGACGCGACTGAGACTAGAGATAAACTCATTATGAGTAAAGATACTAATTTTTTCATTATTCCCTCCCTTGAGAATATGTGTTGTTTTAATTCTTAATCAAAATACACCTGCGAAATACAAGTGAATAAGAACTGTAACAGGTTAAAAGCTGATATTTATCAGTTTCATATAATTTTAATCCCTATAAATTCAACTCATGAAATTACTAATCATATCCATCTTTCTTATTATTTTTACTCGACAATCCTTAGGCTTCTTTGTCAGCAAGGATGAGGTTTTAACTAACTTCCAACTGAATCAATCTCAAGATCTTCTTTACTTAGAAAATATGGCCCATAGCGCATTTACTGTATTTGAAAGAGCATACCCTAAGGAGAGAATCATTTTTGAAATTCAAAATACCGACTCAGTAAATGCATATGCCTCATTTGATGATAATGATTTTCCACTCGTAAGTATTTCAACTGGTTTACTTAAAGAATCACTTATTGACCTTGATACAATTGCACTTATTATATGTCACGAAGTAGGACATTTTTATGGGGGAAGTCCTAAGCAATTTCGTGGGAGAAGTACAAAGTTAAGCTGGTCATCTGCTGAAGGACAAGCAGATTTTTATGCCACAGCAGTTTGCGCAAAAAAGATATTTCCCTTGCTTCCTAAAGTCGTTCAGACTAAGGAATTGGGAGAAAGCTCAAAGGTAGAAAATGAGTTACTTGATATTTGTAAAAGTGAAGAGTGCTTGAGGATAGGACTTGCAAGCTACAAATTAGCAAGTATCTATGCCAAAATAAAATTCTGGGACCAAGTCATTTCACTTAAAAATAAAGATCGCACTATTTCAAATAAAATCAATAGAGGACACCCCAATCCTCAATGTCGTTTTGATACCATGATTCTTGGTGTTTTATGTGATAAGACTCATATTCAAAACCAAGGAGAAAACCCCAGTCTTTCTTGTGCCGACTCTCGGTACAAAAGACCTACTTGCTGGTATCGATCTAGTTCTTTTCGAGATACTTTACAAAATTACGAATAAAATATGACTTTCTAAAATTTCTCACTTCTGGCCGTTGAACAATGTAGGTGCTTTCATACATTAACATAATCCAGGGAAGTTCATTTTCAACAATTTCTTCTATTTCATACATCAATTGTTCTCTTTCTCCCTTAGATAGAGTTCTCGCGAGTTGATTATACAGGTCATCTACTTTTTTATTATGATATCCACTTTTATTAATTCCAGGATGATTTTTCGTAATTAGTAACTGTAAGATATTTTCGGCATCAGGGTAATCATAAATCCAATTATCCGTCCAAAACTGTAATTGCCCCGACCTTTTCAGAAATGAGCGAGAGGTGATAATTCAAGAACTAAGAGAAGCTAGTGATGATCATGAAATTGATGCGCTAGAATACTTGATTGAAAAAGCTCACTCAAGACCACTTGGCCATCCTGTTGGGGGAAAGGTTTCAGATGTAAAAAAAATCTCTACTAAGCAAATTAGAGCATATTTTAGGAAATACTTTTCCCCTGAACGTATGATCATAACCATTGCTTCTTCGTATAAAGATAAATCTCTGCGAGATATCCTTAGTAAGAAATTTTATGAGTCTGAGATGAATAAGGATAAGATTCCTTTTCGCTTACCTGCAAGAAATACTGTCAAAAAGTTAAAGCATATTAATTCTAAGATTAACAAAAAAATGGACAGTGCTATCTTATTTATTTCTTTTGATGGGCCTTCACTTAGTTCTGATAAGTACTATATTTACTCCCTTATGGATGAGTTTCTTTTCGATGGATTAAGCTCTGTTTTTTTTCGAAAATTTAGAGAAGAATGCCCTTATGTATATGGAATTGACTCCAGCATAGACTCTTATGCCAAATGTGGACAATATATAATGACTTTTAACACCCAGCGCAAGCATTTGAATCATCTGTATGAAGAGGTATTTAAAGTTTTATATGATATTTCCATGGGCATTATAAGTTTAGATACATTAGAGCTCATTAAGCATAGGGCCATTGAAAACTGGGAGGTCTCTTTTGATAGTCTGGATGAAAGGGCAGATTATATTGCTAATAATGAAGCCTATGAACTCAACGAGTTAGATATTACAAAAGTTAGCGAAAAGATTATGCAGGTTGATATAAAAGCTGTTCAAAACTTGGCAAGAACGTTATATAACAGTGATCACGCTAAATTGATGGTTTTTAATAAGGATAATAAATGAGTTATATAAAAATTAAAAAATTAGGCCATTTTGACGAGAATCTCCCAGCACCCCAATATGAAACTAAAGATGCTGCGGGCGCTGACTTGAGGGCCTGTTTTGAAAATAGAGATCAATTGACAATTAAACCAGGGCAGAGAGTTTTAATTCCAACGGCCATGGCCTTTGAGATCGAACCTGGATTTGAAGTTCAAATCAGACCAAGATCTGGATTATCTCTAAAGACAGGTTTATTAGTAGTAAACTCACCTGGAACTATTGATGCAGATTATCGTGGTGAGGTTAAAATTATCCTAGGAAACTTAGGTACTGAAGACGAAATTATTCATCATGGGGATAGAGTAGCGCAAATGGTTCTTTGTCCAATAACTCAAGCAAATTTTGAGTTTCTAAATGAGCTTAGTGAAACTGAACGTGGTAGTGGCGGTTTTGGTTCAACTGGAAGAAATTAGGATTTTAAAATGAAGATCGCTTACGAACAACAATCAAATAAAACTGATGCTTATGATGCTGTAAAAGCAGCAA
>JBFKKF010000217.1:0-4522 GCA_041631355.1 Bacteriovoracaceae bacterium
CACCCGTCATAAAACGTTTGATCGCTTCCATATGGGCATGGTTTGTAGCTCATAATGGGGGTAAAAGTAAATAAATTTATTGTAAATAGGCCAAAAATTACCGATTATATTAGCTCAAAAAGAGGTTCAAGGAGCGAAAAATGGAGAAAAGGATATATAACCACCTTAAAGATGAAAATTCCCTGTATTTAAGGCAACATAGTGAAAATCCAGTTAATTGGTATCCATTTGGGCCCGTAGCCCTTGAGAAGGCCCGAGAAGAGGATAAGCCCATATTATTATCAATAGGCTATAGCTCATGTCATTGGTGCCATGTTATGGCCCATGAATCATTTGAAGACATGGAAACCGCACAACTTCTTAATGACAATTTTGTATGCATCAAAGTGGATAGAGAGGAGCTACCGGATGTAGATAGTTATTATCAGCTGGCTTGCCAAGTAACCACAGGACGTGGAGGCTGGCCCCTAAATGCCTTTTTAACTCCCGATCTAAGACCATTTTTTGTGGGTACTTACTTTCCAAAAGAATCTAAGCATAATTTACCAAGCTTTAAAGAGTTAGTCCTAAATCTTTCCAACTCATTTAAAGAAGATAGAGAAACCATCAATCAAAATGCAGACCAAGTCACAGAGGCCATCACGCAGGCTCCCAAATATGAACAAAAAGTAGAATTTGAGGGACACTACCCTAGTGCAGCTTCTGTACTTAATGCCCTTAAAAATTATCAAGATAATGATTGGGGAGGGTATGGACCAGAGCCGAAGTTTCCACATTTCTCCTTTATGGAATGGGCGGTTGAACATATGCTGGAAGGGATGGTTCCTCAGGAATTTGGAGAGCATATTATTAAGTCTATTGAACTCATGCTTATGGGGGGAATCAATGATCATAACCGTGGAGGTATTCATAGGTACGCTGTTGATCAATCCTGGAAAGTTCCCCATTTTGAAAAGATGCTCTATGATCAAGCAGGGCTTTTGAAGCTACTGGCTAAAGCAAGTTTAATTTATCCATCCCCACTTATTTTTGATACTATTATTCAAACTCTGGATTATATCAAGTACGAAATGCTCAGTGATGACGGATTTTTCTTTTCCGCACAGGACGCTGACTCAGAGGGAGTTGAAGGATTATTTTTCACCTTTACTAAAGAAGAGTTTGTTTCAGCGTTACAAAACTTCGACACTGAACTTGCAAAAAATATCGACACATATATAAAATGGTTTGATATCTCTGATAAAGGAAATTTTGAGGACGGATTAAATGTTATTGCACTAAACCCTCAATACAAAAGCGAATACTTTAGCCCCGAAGGATGGACGCAAATAAGAAAAATTCGTCAATGTTTATGGGAAGAACGCAAAGGAAGGGTCCCTCCACAAACTGATAATAAAGGGGTTGCAAGCTGGAACTTTCAATTGGCCACCGCCCTTTTGGAAACAGTTCAGTACAGTAAAATAGATGTTATCCAAAACTCTGCCAAAGATCTTTTCAAAAAGGTTGAGACAAAATTAATTGATACCTTCTTTTACCATGATGATGAGGGGAATTTCAGAATCAAAACGACAACAACTAGAACAGGACATGTTCCTTTATTTGAAGACTATGTCTTTTTTGCTGAACTACTTTTTAAATCCTACGAAATACTGGGTGCCAATAAGGACCTAGAACTTGCAATGAAAACCATGGACTTTATTGTTAAAGAGTTTGTAAATGAAAACCAAGTTTATACTAGGGCCTTAAGCTTCACTGATGTTGAGCCCTATGAAAATTTACATGTTCCAATCTTTGATCAGTCCTACAAGTCTTCGCTCGGAACATTTATCTCTCTGTTACGAAAATGGTCCCTGCACAATGAAGACTTTATTGAATATTATGAAAAATTAGAAGGATCTGTTGATACCCTAACTCACTTAAGTCTCCAAAACCCATTAGCTTTTGGGGAAACCTTAAGGGCATTAGTGTATCCAGATGAGGCATATCGAAAAATTGAAGTACCAAAAAAGTGGTTAGAGACAAGGCAACTCATGCCATACCTCGTAAACTTTGGCCATCGTTTTGCCATTTGTTATCATGAACGAGACGAAAATAGTTGGCAGATTTGTACAATAAGGGAGTGTGAACAACAGGGTTCAAGCTTTGATGAATTTGTTTTACTGTTTACCCCTCCAGAAAAACAAGATAATGCTTAAGGGTCTCCTATCTCACATAAATATTGTTGATATTTCTACCCGGCTTCCTGGTCCCATGGGAAGTTATATTCTCACCACACTTGGGGCAAATGTAATTAAAATCGAAGATACCTCTGTTGGTGGTGATCCATTTAATCAAGACGAATTACAAAAAGTCGCTCCTAATTTCAAACAGTGGTATAAAAACCTAAACTCTAATAAAACAATTATTAGTCTTAATTTTAAAACCGAAAAAGAAAAGCTAGGTATTTATTTGGCCAAAGCAGATATTATCCTAATCCCTGACCTTAAAAAAGTTGAAGATATAATCAACGAAATAGGAATTGAGAAAAAGCCAATACTTAAACTTGCGGCCGGAAGAGGAGAGCATCAAGCAATGCATGATCTCAATGCACTTGCGCTCACAAAAACCTTCTCCTCCCATTTAGACGATGACCATTTTCCGCCCTATTTACCGTTGGCAGGCATAACCTTTGCTCAATATATGGCCACCACAGCGTTGGCACTTATTTTAAAATCACAAGCTACAGATACATCAATTTCTGAAACCATCTATCTAGAGGATGTCGCCCCATTAGTTCTAGACTCCTTGTACTCTGAAGAACATGCTCACGATAAAAGAGACCTCCATAATGGTGTGTTCCCTTGCTACGGTATTTACCCACTTAAAGATGGTACATTTGCTTGCCTAGCAGCGGTTGAGGAAAAATTCTGGAAAAGATTTGTGGAGATTTTTGATTTAAACTTGAAATTAGAAGACCGCTTTGATACCACAGGAGAAGTAAATAAATTAGTAAAAGGCATTTTTAAACAATACGGCGCACAAGAAATTAGGGATAAGATAGCTGGCCAGAACATCTGTTTAACCCTCACCCACTTATAGAATCAAACCTCAAAAGGAATTATTATGACAAAACAAGTAATTGGATTTCACTACACATTAAAAGATAAAGACGGAAATACAATTGATAGCTCTCAAGGTGGAAATCCACTTTTATTTTTAGAAGGAAGTGGTCAAATCATCCCAGGCTTAGAAAGCCAAATCACTGGACTTGCTATTGGTGATACTAAATCTGTAGAAGTAAAAGCTGGAGAGGCTTACGGAGAAGTTGTTGAAGATTTAAAAATTACAGTTCAAAAATCTCAATTTCCTGGAGATCAGGATCTAACTATCGGTGATCAATTTCAAGTAAATAACGAGCCACACGCTCCAATCTTTACAGTTGTACACATCGAAGGTGAAAACGTTCATATTGACGGTAACCACCCACTTGCCGGTAAAGATTTATTTTTTGAAATCGAAATCACTGAAAAAAGAGATGCTACTGACGAGGAATTAAGTCATGGCCATGCTCACGGTGAGGGTGGACACCAACATTAATAGATCCCGGTAACACTTACCAACTCAGCTGGTAGTATAGTATGAATAGGGATGTATCATACATGCATCCGAGGAATGCGAGGATGCTACACAGTCCCGGTAGCACTTACTAACTTAGCTAAAAATAAAGTTTACTTTGAAAGCCTCTAGTTTAATTAGGGGCTTTTTTTTTACCAAGAAAGCTCAGAGTCATTATAATTTATAAGCTTTTGATACGGATCATTTTTAATCAACAAGGCACCGTCTAAATCACAATAGTCACAAATAGCTGCCAGAGGAAGAGCTTCACTAATCCCCAAAGATGTCTCAATCATACATCCTATCATCGTTTTTAAACCGGCTTGTTTGGCCTTATTAATTAAGAACAGGGCATTTTCAATACCTCCGGCTTTCATTAGTTTAATATTGATGCCATCAAATTTTTGTCTAAATAATTCAACATCAAAATCTTTTTCTACCGATTCATCTGCTATTATCTCAAATCGAGATTTCTTTTTCAGTTCAATATAATCAGAAATATTTTGGGCCGGAAAAGGTTGTTCTACAAACTCAATATTCATTCCCTTTATACGTTCCTCGAAACTTAAATATTCTGACAAGGTTGAGAACCCTTCATTGGCATCAATTCTTATGGGAGACGATGTATAGCTTGCAACCTCTTGCAGGAGTTCAAAGTCTTTTTCACCGGAAATTTTTAGTTTATAAACTTCATATCCTGAATGCTCTTTCAAATACTTTTCAACCTCTGATAACTCCATCATGGGAATAGAAAAGGAGGTTCTAACTTTACCGGACTCTGGAAGTCCCAGCTCACGAGCAAACAATCCATTAGTCTTCACTTTCAACTCAAGGTTTCGGTATGCATTTAAAAAGCTATTACTCCAGCCTGGATTTTCCTTGCCCTGTTTCACTAACTCTTGAAACTCTTGCTCTATTCGACTGGGAG
>JBFKKF010000218.1:0-4518 GCA_041631355.1 Bacteriovoracaceae bacterium
ATTTAAGAGAAAATCTCGTATATTTGCGATCCGTCCCAGCGAAACTATTTGGATATGATTCTCTATAACATTATAGAAGTCTGCGGTTTCTTTAACATCGTCTTCTCCCTTGACAAATATATAGTCAAGAGATGCTATTTCAAAATCATCATTTCTCTTTAAAAATATCGCCTCTAGGTTTTCAAAATAATCCAGCAGAGACTGATTCAAGTCCCCTGCAAGATTTAAAATTTTGATCCCTTTGTTTTCCACTATGCACTCACCTCTTTGTTTTTAATCCACTCAAGAATTCCTGCCCAATAAGATCTAACTCTATTTATTGGTAATAAGTACTTAGATTCCAGTTCACATAATTCGCTATAATAATCTTCAAATATTTTCTTCCCATCTCCATTCGTAAAAATATGTTCTTCAAATGGAATGAGATAATCACAAAACATGAGTAACACTTCAGTATCACTTAGAGCAGAGTAACAGTATCCATTGGGAAATCCCGATCCATCACTTTTTTCATGGTGAAATTTCACAAATTCGATTACCTCTGGATAGGTAAACTGATCTTGGTAATCGTTAATAAACTCATAGCTTATTTCACTATGATGAACAAAAGTGTCTATCTCTCCTTCTGGACGCTTCTGTTTCGTGAGTAACTCTATACCTGTTCCGGGTCTGCGTCTTTCAGTCTCACATGCTTGAGAAAGAGGATAATTAAACATTCCAAAGGCGACCAGACCGTAATCAATTGCAAAAGCACAATTATAGATATCTCTAATAAAATTATAATTAATCAAACCATTACAAAGACTAACTAGAGTTGAAATAGAACTAATCAATAAAGACCTTGTATACAACGTCATACTTTCTTCTTGTAGTTTTTCAATAACAAAGTTGGGATAAAAGTAAAATTCTTCGAATGCCGTTACCACAAAAGATAAAAAGCACTTGTCAGTTCTTTCCATGAAATCGCAAACTACTTTTGAGAGTATCTCATCTCTTATCTTTACAACATCATTATGCTCTTTGGCGTATCTGAGTTCATTCCAAAGTTCTTTATAGACGGCTAAGTCCTCATCAGAAACTAACTCAAGCCCATAGACATTAGTTAAACCTTTGTCTAAGTATTTTGTTACAAATGCTGGCTCAATATAATCTCCAGCACGTAATAGTAAGATGGGTTTTTTGTTTGGTAAAAAGTGAAAGTAATGCACATGGGATATCGTATCCGTTTTAATATCAACGAGATTAATTTCTTTCAAATCTTCAAAACTGAAGACAATTCCTTTTACATTAAATTCCATACCAACCTTATCTCAATCCTCCTGAGAGCTAATTCATCAATAACTTATCGGAATTTCAGGCAGAGAAATTAAAAATTCTAAACCTAAATTTTCTAAATTCAGACATTATTTGAAAGATCATTTTTAAATGAGCTATAATAAAATTAATTATGAAATTTCAGGAACATACACTATGATAACCACTTTTACCCTAGTTGATCTCTCGGTCATACTCATTTACCTAATAGGAATATTTGCCCTAGCATTTAAGTCGGGAAGGAAAAGTTCTGAGAATAATATTCTAGAAGAGCAATATCTGGCGGGAAAGTCCCTCAGTCTTCCAGAGTCATTATTTTCAATTATTGCTACAGAAGTCTCTGCCCTCACCTTCTTAGGTATTCCTGCATTTGCATTTGGAAGAGATTATTCTTTTATACAAATTTATTTTGGAGCTATTATTGGAAGACTCTTCATTGCTAAGCTCATGCTGCCTTTGGTTTATGATAAAGGGATTACTATCTATTCGGTTATGGCCAAAGGTGGTAACGAAAATGGTCAGCGGGCCATTGCCATATTTTATGCGATCAATAAATTTTTGGCCGTTGGAGTAAGACTATTTTCTGGTTCTATTTTAGTGGCAGAGTTTTTCCAATTAAATATCTATCTTGCAGTAGGATTAATTTCGATCCTAACGTTTTGTTATACTTTGATTGGTGGTCTAAAGGCCGTTGTTAGAACAGATGCAATACAAATGTTTCTCTTTATCGCTGGAGGTGTGATCGCTCATATTATGATTCCACAGATCTCGCAACATTCCTGGACTGAGTTAATGAGTATTGCCCATGCAGCTGATAAAACAAACTTTATTAGTTTTTCTAATCCAATTCCATTTATCATTGGATGTTTAGGAGGAATATTATTTGACATGGCCACTCATGGAGTCGATCAAGACTTCGTACAAAGATTAACTGCAAATAAAACCCTTAAGGGAGGACAAAGAGCTATTTTAATTTCAAGTCTTCTCTCGATAGCTGTTGGATTTTTATTTTTAAGCATTGGTTCACTACTCTGGGCCCACTACCAATCTGCGGTATCTCCAAATATTGCTGATGATAAAATATTTGCTCACTTTATCACCAACTACTTTCCTGTAGGTCTCAAGGGGTTAATGGTTGCTGGAGTCCTCGCCGCAACAATGAGTACTCTTGATTCAACTATAAATGCCCTTAGTGCTTGCTTATATAACGATATTTTTCACCACCGCTCCAAAAAGAAAACACAGATTTCCACATTCTATAAAAGAGATACCTTAATCATCACTATTGGACTCACATTAATTGCTTATATTGCGGCCCAAAGTGATGGACTTCTGATGTTTGGATTGAAAATAACTTCTTGGACAGCAGGGTCTTTACTAGCGGTGTTTTTTGCAACGACCGTTTTCAAAATTTCAAGCTTAACCCCATTTAATGTTATTGGGACTTATCTGTTTGGAGTATTTGGTGTCTATTTAAACGTTTTCATATTGCAATGGAACTGGAATTTTAACGTATACTTTGGATTCGGCTTAGGAATGCTTTTTCTTCTGCTTAAAAACCAAGTCTTAAATAACAACACTAAATAAATCTAAGACTCAGCAAGTAGCTCTTTAGGAATTCCCTTTGGAATTGCTGCCAGAAGGTTTTTAGTATAATCTTCCTTGGGTGCGAGATAAACTTCGTTTGCCTTATCTACTTCTACAAACTTACCTTTATTCATAACCGCAACCTCGTCTGAGATAAAGTTTACTACTGATAAATCATGAGAAATAAAAATATAAGTTAGACCAAACTCTGCTTGAAGATCAAGTAAGAGATTTAGCACCTGAGCTTGTACAGAAACATCTAATGCTGAAACTGACTCATCACAAATAATAAAGTCAGGGTTAACCGCAAGTGCACGAGCAATACAAATCCTTTGCCTCTGTCCACCAGAGAACTCATGAGGATATCTTGTTAATTGATTCGCCAGTAACCCAACTTTTTCCATTAACCACTTTGCCTTAGCAACTCTTTCTTCTTTATTGGCACCAATATTATGTAATACCATTGGCTCTAGTAAGATTTCACCTATAGTCATTCTAGGGTTTAAGGATGAGTAGGGATCTTGAAAAATAATTTGAACTTTCGATCGCATAGCCTTCATTTGTTTTTTATCTAGCTTGGTAAGGTCAACCCCGTTGTAAATAACTTCACCGGAGGTAGGCTCTATCAACCTTAACAATGCTCGTCCTAGTGTGGTTTTTCCACAACCTGACTCTCCAACAAGTCCTAAGGTCATTCCTTTTCTTAGAGTAAAAGAGACCCCATTGACCGCTTTAAAGTGATCAACTGTCATTCCTAGTATCCCACCTTTAATTGGGTAATGAACATGTAGGTCCTTCACTTCTAGAAGTACCGGATTTTTTTCTTCATCTACATGGTGAACCTTATCAACTTTTTTCAGTTTATTCTCATCAACTTTCTTTTCGGTACCATCTTCATTCATAAAGTCACTTACTGTTAAAAGCCTCTCTGGGTTCTTATCAAGAGCAGGTCTACAGGCAAGTAATCCTTTAGTATATGGATGAGTAGCAGTGGTGAAAATATTTTTAGCGCTATTTTGCTCAACTAAATTAGATCTATACATAACGACAACATCATCAGCAATATCCGCGATAACTCCAAGGTCATGGGTAATAAAAAGCATTCCCATTTTATACTTGTCTTGTAAGTCGAACATTAAATCGATTACTTGCTTTTGAATCGTTACATCAAGAGCCGTTGTTGGCTCGTCACAAATCAATAGCTTTGGCTCACAAGCAATGGCCATTGCAATCATAACCCTTTGTTTCTGTCCCCCACTCATCTCATGGGGATATTTATGAGCAGATAGTTTAGGGTCAGGAATACCAACTTGGTTAAGGAGTTCAACTGACTTTTCCCAGGCTTCATTTTTATTCATGGCCATATGGAGTCTTAATACCTCTGATATCTGATCACCTACTTTAAAAACAGGGTTTAATGAGGTCATTGGTTCTTGGAAGATCATAGCAATATCATTACCTCTAATCTTTCTCATGCGATCCTCTGGCATGGTGACTAGGTCATGACCTTCAAATAAAATCTTACCACCCGATATTCTGCCTGGAGGATTTGGAATAAGTCCCATCACAGCGAGTGAAGTAACAGACTTTCCTGAACCTGACTCCCCAACGAGTCCA
>JBFKKF010000219.1:0-4472 GCA_041631355.1 Bacteriovoracaceae bacterium
AAATATAGAGAAGTATCCTGTTAGATCAAAGTTCTTAAGCTCTGTAGGAGTCTCTATTATTATGAAACCAGCAATGATCGTAGCTGTCGCCGCGCTTAGTGATCTAACGGCCATTAAGAACCCCATAAAACTTCCTCTATCGGCTTCACTTGGCATACCCGTGATAAGTTTCATGATCGGTACAAAACGTGCATTAATCATGACCATAAATCCAGTCGAAATGAGGAGTAAAACGAATAGATCCATCCTCTGTGCGGTCGTATACAGATAAGTGAAGTAAAGCGAGAATATAAAGGGCAAGGTGAAAGTTTTTACGGGACCAATTTTATCAGTGTAGTATCCTGCAGCCTTACTAACAAAGATGGTTACGGCTCCACCAGCAAGGTAGATATATTTTAATTCGCTTTCTGTAATTCCAATGTTTTTTACCGCGTAAGGACTAAAGAAGGGAAATAGTAAAAAGCCAGAGAATGTAAAGCTGACCATACTGGAAAATGCAGGAAAGTATTTTTTTGTTAACGATATTCGTATAACTCTTTTAATTAAGTTTGTGAGAGATAGGTGGTTTTGTGGAAGATTGATTTTAGGTAGGACAAAGAGTACCCCAAGAAAAACGATACTTGCTCCAGCTCCAATGAAGTAGAAGGCATGTCTCCAGCTATAGTTGTCAGCAATGGCCAGACCTAGGGGAATACCAAAGACACTGGTGATAGAAAAACTTGCCATAATGGTTCCAAGTGCCTTTCCTCTTCTTTCAAAGGGGATTAAATCTGAAATAATGGCATAGATAGAAGGAGTTAGTATTCCTCCAAATACCCCGGCTATAATTCTCGCTCCTAAGAAAAAGTAGTAATTTGGGGCCAAAGCACAAAGTAGTGTGGAAAGAATAAATAAAAATAAAACGATGAGTAGTAGTTTCTTTCTTTCAAACTTGTCAGCAAAACTAGAGTAGAGAAGTGATACAATACCGGAGCTAATATTATATGAGGATGCTAATGTGGCAAATTGCACAGGGGATATTTGAAAATATCTCATTAGCATTGGTCCCATGGGTAAAATGATGACAAAGTCCAAAAGATTAAAAAACTGCACCCCAGTCATAAGACTGACATAAATTTTTTCTTTACCAATTGGAGACTTAGCGTAGGCCTTTAACATCTTCTATTCTTGAACTATTATCCAGGGTTTCTAAGCTTGAAATCATATGCACAGTATGATCAATCATACTAACAGCTGCAGGATGGAAGTTTCCTGAGTTTTTTACACCTCCAAAGGGAAGCCTAGAGCTTGCACCCACTGTTGATCTGTTGAGGTTGATGATTCCTGCATCAATTTCTTGAATACATTTTTTATAAATATCTTGTTGTTGAGTAAAAATGGCAGCAGCAAGCCCGTAATCAGATATATTAGCAATATCGATGGCTTCTTCAATTTCCGAGTAAGGGATAAAAGTACAGTTTGGTCCAAAAATTTCTTCTTGGGTAAACGGGTTCGACTTTTGTGCTTTCTCTAAAAAGTGAATTGAAGGGGAGGCATAGTGACCTTGATAGTTAACTTGAGGAGAAGTATTTGCCAATAAAACTTCGGCACCATTTTTCTCTCCAAGCTCAATACTTTTATTGAATTTATCTAGTGCTAAATCATCTATTAAGGGACCCATAAAAGGATCAACTTTGTACTTCGTTGGGTGGTCTACAATGATTCTGCTGGTCGCTTCCGTAAAACGTTGAATAAATTCTTGCTCAATTTTTTTATGAACAATAACCACTGAAGTTGAGGTACATCTTTGGCCTGAGCTTAGAAAACATGCCCTAAGTAACTCGGGTATTGCGTGATCTATATCTGTATCAGCATGCATGATTGAGGAGTTTTTTCCACCTAGTTCTAGTGCAACAAGCTTACTTACGTCTGTCCCAACAGACTCCAATATCTTTTTACCAATAGCATAAGACCCAGTAAAAAATATCGCCTTGACCTCTTTAGCCTTTAAGATATCCTGGGTAGTTTTAGCTGTTCCGTTTATAAAATTAACTACACCCTTAGGAAAACCGGCCGCATGAAAACACTCGATAAGCATCTGGGATGAAGCAATTGTCTTTTCACTCGGTTTAAAGATAACAGAGTTTCCAGCAATAAGAGCAGAGAGGATTTGTCCGTTGGCCAGATGGCATGGAAAGTTAAAGGGACCAATAACTAAAGTTGGTCCAATAGGCTTATAGATAATATGTCCTGCAATATTTGGGAGAACTTCATCGATGACGGTATTTTTTATACGCTCTAGCGAATCTTTAATGGTCACATTTACCTTAGCCGAAATAGCATTGGCTTCAGTTTTGGATTCCCAGAGGGGTTTACCAGTTTCAAGAGCTATGGCCATGGCGATCTCATCTTTTCGCTTGTCGACCTCTATTTGAAACTTCTTTAAAAAATTAATGCGCTCTTCAACATTTACTCTTCGCCAGGTTTTGAATCCTTCCATTGCAGAGTTAATGACAGGGTCAATATGATTATAATCCACAAGAGCACTCCATAATGAGTGAGAAGTATCTCCTGGGCAAGTTTTTGAAATTACTTCATCCGTTTTATTTATGTCTTTAGGACTTAATCCACTAGGTGAGCTAAATTGGCCATCAAAGTAGTCGCCGCGAAGTG
Source organism: Bacteriovoracaceae bacterium (assembly GCA_041631355.1). Taxonomy (GTDB): domain Bacteria; phylum Bdellovibrionota; class Bacteriovoracia; order Bacteriovoracales; family Bacteriovoracaceae. Next base: position 2,653 of record JBFKKF010000219.1, read on the forward strand.
TCAGGTTCATATAATACTCCTTAATTTGACAATTTCCAGTCACTATACAACTTTTAGAGAAGAATATCATTACTTTGTAAGCTAATAAGTAGTATAATTATGTGATACAATGCGTCTAAGAACTGTTGAAGTGAGGATAAGGTTATGATGCAAATTGAGAAATTATTTGAAGTGATGTGGGGAGATTATATTAAGCTGAATCCGCAAGCACAAAGAATTGTAGATCTTTTGACGTCGGAGGGGGAAGAAGTCGTCAATGATCATATTGCCCTGAGAACTTTTAATCACTCAAAAGTGGGAATTGAAGTGATCTCGCAACCATTTTTAGTTTCTGGATACTATGAAGCCGGGGAGTATCATTTTGAGGAAAAAAAGCTTTTTGCTAAACACTTCGAACACCCAGATAAAAGCTTACCGAAGGTATTTATTAGTGAATTACTTTTGGAGCACTTCTCAACTGATTTTAATAAAATAATTTTAAAGAAACTAGATCAACTCTCATCAGAGCAGGTGAAGGATCCCTACTTCACTGTAAGTGGAAGAAGCTGGGATATCAGCACTGAAGAGTATTTAAACCTCAAAACGGAAAGTGAATATGGTGCCTGGATGAGCGCAATTGGTTATCGTCCAAACCACTTTACTATTTTTGTGAACTCTCTAAAAAAATACTCTGACCTAAAAACTCTAAATCAATTTCTTAAAGATAATGACTTTAAACTAAATGATTCAGGAGGAGAGATTAAGGGAAGTAAGGATGTATTCCTAGAGCAATCATCTACATTAGCAGACAATATTGAAGTTGATTTTACTGACAAGAAAATGTCCATCCCGAGTTGTTATTTCGAATTTGCTAAAAGATATCCACTACCTAGTGGAGATTTATATCAGGGGTTTGTTGCGACCTCAGCAGATAAAATTTTTGAATCCACTAATAAGGGACAATAATACAATTTAGGCATAAATGATCCGAAATGTCTGGGGTAAGTAAGACCCCTCCACTTCTTGAATAATCTCTTTGATGGTACTTCGGTCTAAAATATAGACTTTTGAGTTTGGCGCGATACGAGCTGTATATTTTATCGGCTTGTTATTCATTAACTCCACAACGCCAAAAACATTTCCAGCAGTTACCCTTTCAATAATTTTTTTGTTCTTAATTAAGAGAATCTCCCCCTCTAAAATCAAATACCCCACAATAGGAATTTGTCCGGGGTAAACAATGTCTGAAGCTGTTTGGAAAATTCTTGGCTCTGTGAACCTTGCAAAGGCCTTAATCTGTTGTGGTGAAACTTCCTCTATTATCAAATTCTTCATACCCTTATTCTAGAAGAATTAATCCAAGAGTTCTCTAAGCTAGATCATGCTTTTTAGTACGAAATATTAGCAAAATCCAAGAGACCTTGTTCATTTGTGATAAAAATGGTCTTTCCTTCCTGTTCAATAAATCCTTCGTGCTTTAGTTCCGACATAAATCTAATGAGTGTTTCAGGAGCTGTTCCGATGATAGAAGCCATTTCTTCCCGTGTTAATTTGATATTGATTTGAGTTTTTTCCTGACTCTCTACTTTAGAGGGAATTCCATGAGACTCTTTTAATAACAGAAGTAGTTCTGCTAATCTTTCTCTAACATTTTTTTGATAGAAAGAAGAAATTCTATGTTCGGCTGCACCCAAATCTTTACCAAGTTTTGCTATTAAATTACAAGCAACGCTTGGTTGCTCTTGCACTAATTTCATGATGTACTTTTTATCAATAAAACATACGGAGCACTCTTCAATTGCAGTTGCTGTGGCGTGATAATATTGATCAGTAAAAATGGA
>JBFKKF010000220.1:0-4466 GCA_041631355.1 Bacteriovoracaceae bacterium
ATTTTAACTTAATGTTTGAAACGACAATGGGCCCGGTTAAAGATTCAGGATCAGTTGTTTATTTAAGACCGGAAACGGCTCAAGGGATTTTCACTAATTTTTTAAATGTTCAAAGTACCATGAGAAGAAAACTTCCTTTTGGAATCGCTCAAATCGGAAAGGCGTTCAGGAACGAAATCACTCCTGGTAATTTTATTTTTAGAACCCGTGAATTTGAACAAATGGAAATGCAATATTTTATTAAGCCTGGTACTCAAGAAGAAGCCATGGAAAAGTGGAAAGAGATTCGTTGGCAATGGCATATTGATCAAGGTCTAGACCCAGAAAAATTGCGTTGGCATGATCATGGAAAAGATTTGGCCCACTACGCCGATGCTGCCTTTGATATTGAATATAAATTCCCAATTGGATGGGATGAGATGGAGGGGATTCACTCTCGAACTGATTTTGACCTCGGGAGACATGCTGAGCATTCAGGTAAAAATTTAAATTATGTTGATCAAGCAGATGGTAATAAAAAATATATTCCTTATGTACTTGAGACTTCGGTTGGGTGTGATAGACATATTCTTGCACTTTTATGTGATGCTTATAGAGTTGAAAATCCAGGAACAAAAGAAGAAAGGGTTGTACTTGGTTTTAAACCAAAGATGGCCCCAATTAAAGTTGCGATTATGCCACTGATGAAAAAGGCTCCTTTAGAAGAAAAAGCAAAAGCTTTACTTGAAACCCTTCAGAAAAAGTATAAATGTGAATATGATACGGCAGGCTCAATTGGAAAAAGATATAGAAGACAGGATGAAATAGGGACTCCTTATTGCATAACAGTTGATTATGAAACTCTCGAAGATGAATGTGTAACGATTAGAGATCGTGACTCAATGGCCCAAGACAGAGTAAAACTGTCGGAAGTTGAAAGCTACATATTAAATAAATTTGGATTTTAATTAAATTTTAAATACAAGCTCGCTTAAAGGCCCCTTAAATAGGGGCTTTTTTAATGTCAAAAGATTCTCAATGGGATAAACTAACCAGACATTTACTTATCAGAAAGGAAAGGCTTATGAGTAAACATAAATGGGTATACGGTTTTAGTGCCGATAAAACCGACGGCGATAAAAGATTAAAAAATTTATTAGGCGGCAAAGGTGCAAACCTTGCAGAAATGTGTAATTTAAATTTACCAGTTCCTCCCGGCTTTACTGTTTCTACGGAGGCTTGCTTAGATTATTACAAAACTGATCAAACAATCTCTGAGGAGATTAGAGCAGAAGTCCATCAAGCCCTTGAAAATGTAGAGAGTATTATCGGTAAGAAGTTTGGGGATAAGGAAAATCCACTTCTTTTCTCTGTACGCTCAGGAGCTAGGGTTTCTATGCCAGGAATGATGGATACAGTACTTAACCTAGGAATGAATGATGAGACTGTCCTAGCAATTGCCAAGAAAACGAATAATCCAAGGTTTGCTTGGGATTCATATCGAAGATTTATTCAAATGTTTGCCAATGTTGTTATGGGTCTTAATACCTCTATCCTAGAATCACAACTTGAAGACTTGAAAGAAGCAAGGGAATACAAGGAAGATACTGAGCTAGATGCAGAGGATCTTGAAGAGTTAGTAGATGTTTATAAGCAAGTGCTGCTAGAAGAATATGGAAAAACATTTCCTCAAAATCCAATGGATCAACTATGGGCCGCAATTGGTGCAGTCTTTGGATCATGGAATAATCCAAGGGCGAAAAAATATCGTCAAATGCACGGTTACTCAGATGACTGGGGTACTGCTGTAAATGTTCAATCCATGGTATTTGGAAATACAGGAGAAACTTCTGGGACGGGTGTATGCTTCACGCGAAATCCATCTACCGGTGAAAAAGTGTTTTTCGGAGAGTATTTAATGAATGCTCAGGGAGAAGACGTAGTTGCAGGTATTAGAACCCCTGCACCAATTAATAATGAGAGTAAAAATGAGTCTAATCGAAACCTAAGCACTTTAGAAGAAGTCTCACCGAAAGCCTATAAGGAATTGGTTTCCATTTATCAAAAATTAGAAGCTCACTATAAAGATATGCAAGACATTGAGTTTACTATTGAAGATGGGAAACTATTTATCCTTCAAACGAGGAACGGAAAGAGAACGATTAATGCAGCCTTAAAAATAGCGGTGGACTTAGTCGCAGAGAAACTACTAACAGAAAGAGAAGCAGTTTTAAGGATTCAACCCGAAGAGCTTGATAAACTTCTTCACCCTAGACTGGATCCAGAAGCAGAGAAAATTTTATTGGCAACAGGTCTCCCAGCTTCACCAGGTGCGGCTTGCGGAAAAATTGTTTTTGACTCCGATGTGGCCCAAGCTTGGAAGGATAAGCATGAAAAAGTAATTCTTGTTCGCCAAGAAACTTCTCCTGAGGATATAGGAGGAATGAATGCTGCAGAGGGAGTTCTAACGGCCAGGGGAGGAATGACATCCCATGCAGCAGTTGTGGCCAGAGGGATGGGTAAACCTTGTGTGGCAGGTTGTACAGCACTTGAGATAAGTGAGAAAAATAAAACTTTAAGAATTAGTGGGCAGACCTTTAATGAGGGTGACTATTTAACTTTTGATGGAAACTCAGGTGAGGTGTATGCAGGTCAAGTACCTACTATTGATGCGGCCATATCCGATAATTTTGCAAGATTTATGGAGTGGGCCGATAAGTACAGAAAGCTAAAGGTGAGAGCGAATGCCGATAATCCTCACGATTCTAAGGTGGCCATTAGTTTTGGAGCAGAAGGGATAGGTTTATGTCGTACGGAACATATGTTTTTTGCTCCAGAAAGAATTCTTGCGGTAAGAGAGATGATTTTTGCCACAACAGAAGAGGACAGAAGAAAGGCCCTAGATAAACTTCTTCCCTTCCAAAGAGAGGATTTTATTGGAATCTTTAGAGAGATGAATGGTCTTCCAGTTAATATTAGGCTCCTAGATCCTCCTCTTCACGAGTTCTTGCCTCAAAAAGAATCAGAGGTACTTGAGCTTGCAGAAGTTATTGGTGTAGAACCCAAGGTTGTGGAGCAAAGAAATGAAAGCTTACATGAGTTTAATCCCATGCTTGGGCATAGAGGGTGTCGCCTAGGGATCACTTATCCTGAAATATATAATATGCAGGTTAGAGCTATTATAGAGGCGGCCATTACGGTTCAACAAGAAGGGGGGGAAGTTATTCCAGAGATAATGATCCCACTTGTAGGTGATAAAAAAGAATTAGAAATTTTAATCAACGAAGCCAAAGCTGAAATCCAAGAAGTATTTAAGGAGCAAAAGAGCGAAATAAAATTAAAGCTAGGTACTATGCTTGAATTACCTCGAGCATGTATAACTGCAAATGAAATTGCTTCAGTTGCGGAGTTCTTCTCCTTTGGAACAAATGATTTAACCCAAACAACCTTTGGATTATCGAGAGATGATTCTGGAAAATTTCTTCCTATGTATGAAGCTAGAGGGATTTACGCTCGAGATCCATTTGTTAGTCTAGACCAAAAAGGTGTGGGGTTTTTAGTAGAGCATGCGGTTAAAACCGGAAGAGATGCAAACTCAGAACTTCATTGTGGAATCTGTGGTGAACACGGAGCAGAGCCAAGCTCCATTGATTTTTGTCATCGAATTGGACTTGATTATGTGAGTTGTTCTCCATTTAGAGTTCCCATAGCTCGTTTAGCAGCGGCTCAGTCAGCAATAGAGAATGAATAAAATAGTTCAAAAAGCACAAGAATTTTTAATCGATTCAGGAATAGATGCTGTCGCTGTTGCAAAACTTGATTTTAACAATCACAGCTTTGAGCATTTTGAAATCTATAGTGGAGAGGTGAATAGTAAGGAAGCATTTGTTTACTTTGATCTTGCAAGTCTAACTAAGTCACTCACGAATTCCTTTGTCTGGGTTGCAAATGATATCAACGATCCAAAATTAGAGTTATTATTAAATCACAAGGCAGGTCTTCCTGCTTGGGGACTGTTACCAAAACATGGATGGAAAGATCAACTTTTATCTTACGAGATTAAGGCCTCTGATACTTTGTACTCTGACTTCTCAGCCTTGAGACTGATGTTGGAATTAGAAAGTAAGCTGGGAAAGAATTTTAAAGAGATGGTATTTCAAAACTTAGATCCGAAAATCAAGTCTTGGCTGGACTTGGATGGAAGTGAGATATGCTTACAAAATGGTTATTATGCAGGTCAACCCAATATTGGAAAAGTCCACGATCCAAATGCTTATAACTTAGGGTGTTTCACATCTCATGCTGGCCTGTTTTCACCGATAGATTCCTTGGCCAAAACACTGATCGATTTTAATAAAAAGTATGATTTGAATACCAAAGTAAAATCCAATATGGGCTTTGAAAGGTTCTGCCTGGGCTTTGATACTGTTACTGACCTAGACAAGACGTTGGCCGGGCAAGGATGTGGAGTGATGGTGATGACTCAA
>JBFKKF010000221.1:0-4463 GCA_041631355.1 Bacteriovoracaceae bacterium
GATTTTATTAACATTGTAATCGGCCCAAACCGCATGAGAAAATAAGAAGAGAAGACTTAGTGCACAATTTTTTATACTTTTCATACAATAAAAATAGAATATGATAGCCCTCTTCGCAAATAAAAAGGTTATGAATTAAATGTACAAAAACTTAATTATTTATGGTCACATCTTAAATCCCATAAATGACACTAAATGTGAAAACTTTCCACTTGGTGCGTTACACTTGGTTTATAGTAGGTCCAAGCAAAAGTACTTAGTTAAGGACATAGGAAATAGAAGAAAAATTAAAGTTAAGGATGCAATGATTCACGACCTCGGAACTCAGCTAATCATTCCCCCATTTTTTGATATGCATTTTCACTGGGTGCAAGATGATGTTCGCGAGATGCCCAAAGCAAACTTACTTAAATGGTTAGATAAGTATACTTTTCCTGCGGAAAGAAAGTTTAAAAATAAAGTTTATGCTAAAAGACGGGCCAAGGAATTTTTTCAGCGATTAGTTTCAGTGGGAACCCTTGGAGGAGCTTGTTACTCTTCTATTCATGAACATGCCTTAGAGTACGCTCAAAATGAAGTGATTGGTGACTTTGTCATTGGAAACGTTTTAATGACGATGAATTCACCAAAATATTTAACTCAAACAAAAAAAGAAGCTGTTGGTATTACATCTAAGCTGGCAAGAAAGTATAAAGATCGATACGCAGTGACTCCCAGATTTGCGATAGCAACTGATCCAGAAACTATGTTGGAAACAGCTAAAATTGCTAAGAAACACAAGTGCTTTATACAAACTCATTTAAGTGAAACTAAAAACGAAATAGACTTTGTGACCACAATGTATAAGGATTTCCCGAAGTTTTCAAAAGTTGAAACTTACACGGACATTTATAAAAAAGTGGGCATGCTAGGACCTCGCACCATAATGGGGCATGGAATTCATCTTCAACAATCAGAATTAGAAAGCCTTTCTAAAAGTAAAACTGCTATTGCCCATTGTCCTACATCCAACGCACCTATAATTCAGAAGGGACTGGGATCAGGACTTTTCGATTTCAAATTAATTGAAAAGAATGGAATTAGGTGGGCCCTTGCCTCGGATATTGGTGGTGGACCATTTTTATCCATGTTAGACGTTATTAGGTCTTTTGTGGATCAAAATGAAAAGGCGGGGGTTAAGGGTGCAACCTACACTAAAGCATTGTACCGATCGACTCTGGCCGGAGCCGAGATCTTAAAACTAGATAAAAGAATTGGAAATTTGTCTCCTGGTAAGGAAGCAAACTTTCTAGTCCTTAAGGCCCCGCGCAATAAAGCGTCTTTACCTACAAACGAGCTTCTGAGGACCCTTATTGCATCCGGTAGGAGAAAAAGAAGCTCCTATGATCGTAAAGTTGAGAAAGTCTATTACGGCGGAAAGCTTATTTTTTCTAAATAATCGACCCTAACTTATTAGAAATTCGTTAATTTCACCTTGTTTTCCCTTCGCATTTTGAAAAATTAATTTTATAGTATTAGCAATTAGAGAGAGGTTAGTATGTTGAAGAAATTTGTCTTTTACTCTGTGTTTACTAGTTCACTGGTTTTAAATGCTTATTTACTCACAACAGAGGTTGAGGTTGTTAATACTCTTGATGATGAAATGGAGCAAGTGAATGACAAAGTTGCTTTTTCTCAATCGGCGATTGCAAAGAAACGCGGTGTAAAGAACTTTAAAGATAAAAATATTCAAAAGATAAGATCAAAGGTACTAAAGAGCTCTAGAACAGAAGAGCAGTCCAATGCGAGTTCTAAAATTGATAAAGATCAAGTCGAAGAGTTGGATGAAACCCAAATAGAGCAGGCCATGAACGCTTGGAAAGAGCGTACCAGAGGCTATATGGAAAGAGATTTAGGTTTATTTCCCGAGCAAGTCGATGAGTATTTCTTACTAAGTGAAAACCGCCAGAGGGAAATTTCTGACTATATTAAAAGTATTTCTGAAAATAGGTCAGACGATATGCATTTTTTGAGCATGGAAGAAAATATTGAAATTTCTAAAATAAATGAAAGGTATCTAAATAGCATGAAAAGGTTATTGGGAGAACAAGGCTATAAGTCTTATCAAAAGTTTCGCCACCATGAAGTTAAGAAAATGGTAGAGGAAGGTGACTCTTATTTCTTCCCTGATATTTAGAATGAAATTTTTTTTGATCCTCTCTTTAGGGGTTATTAGTCTTAACGTATATAGTGCTTTTGTCATTATCCCCAAAGATGATCAAGTTTTAACGATCTACCCCGCAGTTGAATCTCAACCAGCACTTTACCCTTTTGAAATCGATGTCTTAGTCTGGAATATTTATAAAGGGAAACGGCATAATTGGAAGCAAGATTATTCAAGACTAACAGAGGGAAAAGAAATTATTCTCTTACAGGAATCATACTTAAGTAGTAGTATTAAACAGATATTATCTCAATCAAAACTCCATAGCTATGTCCATGCGACTTCGTGGATTGATATTAGATCAAAAGTCCACACAGGTATTGTCACTGGAGCTGTTACTAATCCGATTAAATCCATCTGGCAGAGAAGTTTTTATCGTGAACCAATTGTGATGACTCCAAAAATGGCCTTGTTAAGTTATTTTCCTTTAGCAGGAGTGGATGAAAAACTCTTGGTTGTTAATTTTCATGGAATCAATTTTGTCAGAGCATACAAATTAAGAAATATGCTAGATAAAGCTGCTAGTCTTATTTCTAAACACCCAGGACCAGTTATCTTTGCTGGAGATTTCAATACTTGGACTCAAACGAAGATAAATAATATGCAAGCGGTAATGAAAAAAATGGGACTAGTTGCGGTTAACTTTAAAGTGGATAAAAGAAAGCGTCTAAGGGGACTTGCTCTCGATCATATTTGGATTAGAGGCTTAAAGGTGCTAGACGCTAGATCAGAGTCCTATTCTAGCTCTGACCATAATCCTATGGAAGCACGACTTAGTTTATTTTAATGGGATTGCTTGACGATTAAGTTTTTAATTTATCTAATCTTTAGATGAAAATCTTATTACTTTTAATATGTATCCCCTTATCGGGTTTTGCCAAAAGCTATTCAGCAAAAGAACTCTATAAATCCTACAAGAATGCAGTGGTTAGAATCAATGTATATCAGCAAGGACTTTTAGTCTCCCATGGGACAGGTTTTTTTATCGATAATAAAGGAACATTAATAACTAACGATCATGTAGCAAGACATGGAGTCTTTACTGTTGGTGCTAGCTTAGAATTTGTCCTCAGCGATGGAAAGAAGTTAACCAAATATAGTACAGCAGGATGTAGAGATAGTAGGGGAATTGATATATGTTTATTAAAGATCTTGGATTACCGGAGTAAAACCTGGCTAGATATAGATATTAAACATAAGGCAACTCCAGGAGAGAAGGTTTATGTAATCGGTCATCCCAAAGGCTATGATTGGTCTATTAGTGATGGTATCTTCAGTGGCTATCGAAGTATAAACTCAGGGAGTGTATTGGTGAGCACTTCGAAACAGGCAATTGAGCAAGTCCAAGTGTCAGCTCCTATTAGTAGTGGTAATAGTGGAGGCCCAATTATAAGTGAGTCAGGAAAATTAGTGGGAATGACTACTTGGATTAGAACAGATTCTGGTTTCAAAATTTAAACTTTGGAATCTCAACTAATGAGCATAGGGCATATAAAGAAAAGTATAAAAAATTTCAGACCAAAAATAGCATGCTGGAAACTTATAGAAAAAACGGGAAGGAGTTTACGGCCTATATGGATAAAACTATGTTTAAGGAAGCATGGGATACCTTAAGTAAAAATGAAAAGGCTAAACGAGAGGTAAAACCATTAAATCCAGAAAAATTTATTCAAATAAAACTTCATGGTCTTCAGTCTGACTATTTAATTGATCTTCCTAAAGGAACTAAATGTCACAAGCAAAATCACTCTAGCTCTTCTGTTAAGTACAGATGTTGGGTCACAAGAACCAATATCATAGATATTTCTTTTATGAGTTCTAAGTCAAAAATTTTTGATTTATGGAATAATAGAAAGCTCAAACCTGAACCTGTTGAGTTATTAAGAGAGTATCAAAAGTCTAAGAATTGGCCACAAATAAAAAAGAAACTAACTGCTAAACAATTAAAGTTTTTGCATCAATTTCAAGTTGAACCATTTAAATGTCGAAAGTATAAACCTTCCTTTTACTTTAAGGCCGGGGGACAGTCTTGCTCGGCCACTGTTTATAACTATAAAGAACTAAATCATATAGGTGTGATAAATATGGTTCAGCACCCTTCGGGTGAGGTTATTACCTTTACTGCTAGTACGGATCGGTCTGAGTTTTCTCAACCTATTATTCATGCGAGTAAAATTGCTTCAGTCACTTTGAAACAAGTGAAGAAATCTAAAATTAAAAATTAAGATTACTATATGCTTTCTGACTGATCAGTTGTTTA